>CARDEQ010000013.1:0-15292 GCA_948958005.1 uncultured Clostridia bacterium | reverse complement strand
AAATATGTTTTTGATTTGCATATATTTCTCCTAAATTGTATTTTAATGTAATTATTATAAGAAATATATCTTTAATTGTCAAGAATTTTAGTAAAAGGGCCTAGAGCATTTCTGTTCTAGGCCCTTGAGCTGCACCTTGAAAGCAGCCCTCCCTATATCAGGGATTACTTCTTGAAAATACGCATATAAATTCCTTCGCTGGTATCAGTAAGGATTACCAAAAAATTGCGGTCTTCGAAGGTAGCGACCTTCAAGCCCTCATGTATTTCTACTTTACCGCTGTTGAATACATATTTCTGCTGCAATTCTTTCGCATCAGGGTCGACAATCCAGCAGCCGTCCCATTTGACGTATTCGGAAACTTTGCTGAGGTCTGGACAGTCAGTTATGGTAATTTGCTTGCCATTGCTTGGGTAGTTACAGAAGGGAAGCATTGTTTTGAGGCTTGCTGCGACTTCGATGCCGAGTGTGCTCTTTCCACCTCCCAGAAAGACGTCCATGACGTATCCATCATTCATTTTGCCTTTCTCGATATTCCCCTCATAAACCATATACATTATACGGTCGCTGAGGAGTTTACGGATTTGTGGCCAGTACATAGAGACATCCATCGCATATGCAACCTCACATGCATGAAACCGCTCATAAAGACCAAAGTCTTTACTTTCACATTTAGCCATATTATTTTGTCCTCCTTTTTTGTTGTTATGGCTTCAAGGTACTGCTAGGGTTTACGCATTTATTATACAATAATTTACATAAAAAATCAAGAGTTAATACTTTAATGTGTTAACTCTCATATTTTTAATTATATTTAATGTTTAGATATTTCGCCTCTATCTTTTATAAATTTTATTACTCCATTGTTAAAGCAGCTTTCTATTACTCCTGTTGCAGCTGTGAAGTTAAGCCCATTTTTTTATTAAGTTGTTTAGTTCTTCTATTGCAAATTTATCTAATCTTTCATTTATATTTAATAATGCTCCATCTAAATCTGATACATATAATATCTTCATTTTATAATCCTTTTATAGTTAGTATGTTTTCCCTATTTGGGGCTTTTATAATAGTTTATGCTATTGGCATTGACTAGTTATCTACAACTTGTAAAATATCTTAGGCTTTTTTTCTTATCATTAAAAAATCAAAATTATCTCTATAAATTTCTTTTACAATTTTCTCATATGAAAATGTTGTATCAATTTGATTATCCCCTTCATGATAAGAGTTTGCTATATAAAACTCATTGTTTTCTTTATTCAAACTTGTTATAACAATATAGTGTCCTTCTTGAGCAAATATATTAGGCTGTGGTCCAACTCCAATTATTGCCATATATCCACTTTTTATCATATCTATTATAATTTGTTTCATAAATTCTGGATGCTTGTAATTGACTTTAATTATTTTATATTCTATGTTCATTTTTTCTTCTATTAATTTGTTTAAACAATATATAATTGATACTCCATTAATTCCTTCAAAATAACCATCTGATAAAAAACCATACTCATTAAACAACATTTTTTTAGAAATGGAAACTGGATCTTCATTATATCCTAAACTTGCTAAAACAGTAGCTAATGAAGTAGCGCCACAACCATTCTTCTTTATTATTCAGTCAGTAGACTCTATCGGTTCAGTATATTCATATTGTTTAAATCTCATAGTTAAACGTCTTCCATATTTATTAGGCTCTATTAAATCATATTTTTTATTATTCAAAATAATCACTCCTTGTAATTTCCATATATTTAACTACTATTATATTAAAATTTAATATCTATTGCAATATCTTCTTTTTTTGAAAAATTTTCTATTTAAGGACTTTAGCTTTGTCACAAGCCATAACCTAATAGACTTAACTTAAGTATATTTAATAAAATTTATATTTATATACAGCTTTAGCAAATATAAAATTATAATTCTAAAAGTAGTGAAATTAAATTTTAGGAGGATTTTGAGAATAAATAGTAAAATTACATATACAAAAATTGGAGATTATTATATGCCAAATTTAACACTTAAAGAAAGTAAGTATAAAAATTATCAATTAGGTAAGTATGGAAGAATGAGATTGAATTATTTAAAGAATTATAAGAAAGCAGAATATATCATTTTATTTATGGATAATAAATTATATGAACATTTATATAATATAGATATAGAATGTCAAAAACAGTCTGAATTTTTAATGAAACAGTTTGCAGAAAAAGAAAATATAACATAAGAATTAAAAGCTAATAATCAATCAGAATGGATACAAAAGATGAATAGTATTAAAAATTCAGTAGAAGGAATAATAATAAAAAGAGATATTTACACATAATGGCTATACACTTATATAAAAAACTTAAATTATTAGATAAAACTTCAACATTAAATTTTTTTAATGTTAATAAGAGACTATGTCACCTCATAGGCAAAGTCTCTAGTTGAAGTGCTCAATGGTCTTGTTGCTTTTGCAGTAAAATGTGGTTGTGTATATTTTTTATATCTTAACACAACCACATTTTACAGAAAGTTTTAATTAGCTAATATCTTTATATGCTACGTAATATTTATCACCATTTTCTAACTCAATCACCAAAGTGTCAATGTTACCATCAGCTTTACTCATCCATGCCTCTCCATTTACATTTGATCCTTCTTCTTTAATCAAATTTACATTATCAAGATTAGTTGTATAAAAATTCGCTCCATCTGTAACAAGGCATAATGCTGAGCCAACATGCTTTACAGAAATTATATTTTTGGAAGAAGAAATTGTAAATTTTACATAGCGCTGATCATATCCCCAACCTGTTGAAAATAAATCAAGCACCGAAGCATGTTTCTCTGCAGTTACAGCATCATCATAAACCTGAACAGAAACAATTCCCTTTTCATCACAAAGATTAACACTAAGGACTCCTTCTACATCAGCAGAATCCTTCTTCTTTGTAATGTCTGCACACCGTCCACTACAAGCTGTAAGATTTAATAGCAATACCACAATAAAAAATCCGCAAAAAACTTTCTTATACATACTCTTTTCCTCCTTCAATTATGAAAGTGCCTATAATACTATATGCTGAACCAATTAATCTAAAGTATTTTAGACTAATTGGGAAATTAGGAAAATATATGTACGAGTTAATACATATATTATTAATATATTATCATATTTAACATAATATTGCAACTGTTATTTGGGAAAAATGTTGACAAATTCATATTTTGATGATATATTATGTATCATTTAAAATGGTAACTGAAAAATTAAATAATGGCACACATAATGAGCTACTCGGGAGAAAGCATTAAGTTGTTTTCACAGTCTGGGTTTAACTCGCTCCGCCATGTCAAAAGTGTTGGATTAGAAATAAAAAATAGTATATTTATCCGAATGAAATAAAACTGACAGGAGATGTGCAAATAGAATTAGAGTAGAATCTACCTCTAGTTTTATTTGTTATTCTCAGTCGGTTTTTTTATTATGTATTTGCATAACAAAACCACTGATAAAATTTTTATGCAGGTATGCAAAAAATTTTTCAGTGGCAAAAAAATGTATTTTCAATCTCCTGTTACTGACCTAAACGCAAAAGACCATTACAGATGTTCAAGTTATAAGAAAAATATTTCTTTATGTACTTCACACTGGATTACAGACCAAGTATTGCAAGTTCTTGTTTTAGAAAATATACAAAAAGTAGTTGCTTATATGAAAAATTTTGAAGATTTATTTATAAAAGAACAATTACAAAAATCTTCACAAGATGAGCTAAAACAAATCTCTAAAAACAAGAAAGAACTTGAACAAGCAAAGAAACGAATAATTGAAATTGATACTTTGTTTCAGCATATTTATGAAGATAATATTTCAGGCAAGCTAACAGATGAAAGATTTAGAACCTTATCATTTAATTATGATAAAGAACAACAAGAACTAAAAATAAAGATTGAACAATTATAAAAGAAAATAGGCAATACTGAAAAGAAAACAACTGATTTAACACAGTTTATATCTAATGTTAAGAAATATACTGAAAGAACTAACACCAGAGATATTAAATGAGCTAATAGAAAAGATACTAATTCATCAAGCAGAAAAAATAAATGGTAAAAAAGTTCAAGAAATAGATATTTATTATAGAGGTGTTGGCATAATTTCTTTCCCAGTTAGTTTAGAAGATATGACAATAGTAATTGAAAAAATGATAAATAAAAGAATATCAGCTTAATGATTAGAATTTAAGCTGTATCTATGGGGAGAACATTTCAGTATACTTAACTAAAGCGTTCTCCCCTATATGTTATGACATATTAATATAACATTGGGACTCTGTGAGGAAATAATTTTTTTCAACAAAAAATATCATCCTTTTTAGAATGATATTTGTGTCTATCTGTTCGCTTTAGTTTGAACAGATATGTCGTTGGTGCGAGCAATGGGACTTGAACCCACACGTGACTTGCACACACGCCCCTCAAACGTGCCTGTCTGCCAGTTCCAGCATACTCGCATTTTATTTAATATATATTTTATCATAAGTTTTGTAAAAAATAAAGGTTTTGTGTTATAATTTATGGAGATTTTTATTTTATACTTTTTAAAGGAGTTCTTATGGATTTAAAGTTTGTTGTTAAGGATAATAAATACTTTAATGTTAAAGATGTACTTAGGGGAGAATTTAAAATTTCCTCTAGACTATTTTTAAAACTTAGAAATGCCAAGCAAGTTTATCTTAATCGGTCAAATTTCTAATACTAATGAGGAAATATCTTTTGGTGATGTAATTGAAGTGAATTTGAATTTTTTTGAGAGTTCACGGAAATATTGCTTCTACTAAAATGAAGCTGGATATTATTTATGAGGATAATTATTTGCTTGTCTTAAATAAGCCAGCGGGTATGCCAGTTCATCCTTCAGCACTGCATTTTGAGGATACTCTTTCTAATGGAGTTAAATATTATTTTGATGTTATGGAAATCCATAAGAAAATTAGGATTGTTAATCGTCTTGATAAGGATACTTCTGGTATTGTCATTTTTGCTAAAAATGAGTATATTCAAGAGATGCTTAGCTTGCAAATGAGAGATAATTGTTTCAAAAAAGAATATATTGGAATTTTAAGTGGAAAATTAGATTCGCAAGAGGGTACAATTAGTGCTCCAATTGCTAGAAAGAGAGATAGTATTATTGAAAGGTGTATAAATGAAGCAGGACAAGCATCTATTACTCATTATTATGTTATTAGAGTTTTTAATAATATGAGCTTGGTTCATTTTATACTTGAAACTGGGAGAACTCACCAGATACGTGTTCACTCTCAATATATTGGTCATCCCATTGTTGGAGATACACTTTACGGTACTTCTTCCCCTATTATTTCTAGGCAAGCTCTACACAGTTATAAAGTAAAATTTGTACATCCTATTACAAAGAAAAAAATTGAGTTAACCTCAGATATTCCTAAAGATATTTCTGTGATTTATGAATAAATTAGTTTCTTATAATAACGGCTGACCCCCTCATCTTAAGGAGGCCAGCCATTTGGAATGATATTGGTCATGTTCTGTTATTGAACTGTTTTATTATCCGTTCAATCAGCATCTCGATAATGAAAACAGTCAATGTGAACATAAAGTAGCCTATCACAATTATCCCAACCGTAGAACAAAAAATAATTGTTTCCTTGATGGCCTGATGTATAGGGCTGCTATTCAGACACATTCTAATCACTATATTTGCTCCTATAGCTGTAAGAAGTGCAATGGCAAGTCCTATTTTTTCCTCCACTATCATTCCATGGATCCACCGTACAAACCAGTTATTCAACAATTTGCCACGTAGTTTCATAAAAGCCTCCTTGCCGCTATCCTTTCTATCATATATGTAAACTAACTACTGTAAGTTAGGTATATCAAAGAGGGAATGTAAATTTTTATTTACATTTGCATATATTATACTATATTTTAACATAATATGCAATGATTTATGTTGATTCTTATGTTATTTTTATTGTATTCATTTTTTACTTTATGAAGTTATTTACCCTGCCCTATAACTTGTAATTTATCTTTCTATTCTCATATATAAAATTGGATAAGGATTTCCTTGCTTATCTAGTTCTGTCCTCTTATAAGTTTTAAATCCCATATATTCATAAAATCCTTTTGCACTAAGATTTTGTTCATTTACTGCTAATTCATTAACATTGTAATTTTCTATACCATAGTTTAATAATTGTTTTCCCATTCCTTTTCCTCTTTCAGTATTTTTAATAAATAACATTTCAAGTTTTGTATCTTCTATTCCCATAAAAGCAATAGGTTGAATATTTTCATTCTCTACAATGACTAAATGTGATACTCTTTTTAATACTTGTGGTACATATTCTTTTATATTATTTATTTCTTCATTAGATAAAAATAAATGTGTTGCTTTTACTGAATCTTCCCATACTTCTAATAATTGATTTATTAGTATTTTTGTTCTTTCCTTTATTTCAGTTATTCTCATGTTCTCACTCCTAACTTCTAATTTGTAGTTATATTCCAAATTCTTTTGCATATTCTACTATACCAATTATTTCTTTATCTGTATTATTTAATCTTATTGCCATAAAGTTTTCATTAGGTACTTCAAATGGTGCTTTTATTCCATAATTTATTGCTGGAGAATATCCTCTTTTAGAATAATAAGTTTCACTGCCTAAAACAACAGCATAATGATAGCCTAATTCTTTTGCTATTTGATGTCCTTTTTCTATTAACTTTTTACCTATTCCTTGTTTCTGATATTCTGGTAATATTCCAAGTGGTGCTAATGCTAATTCTTCATATTCTCCTATTTTAATTTTTGTAAATAATATATAGCCAACTATTTTACTGTCTTGAATTGCCACTAACGATAATTGTGGTATAAAATTATTGCTATTTCTTAATGCTACTACTAAATCTTGTTCATTACCATCACTATGCTCTGCTGTTTCAAATGCTGTTTTTACTACATTATATACTTCTGCATAGTCTTTTTTAGTTTCTTGCCTTATTTCTAACATTTCTATTTCTCCTCAAAATTGTAATTTTTCTTTCAGTATAATAACACAAAAGAAAGTAATTAGCAATAAACTACTTCCTTTTATATAAATTAGAAAATACTGATGTAGTAATAATTGCTCTAATTAGAATACCAATAATCAAAAACAAAATTTTTTTCATATTTTTTACTGCTTTATCAATTCATATACTGTGTCTACTTTATCACAAACATTTTGTGAATGAGTAACAATTATAATACACTTATTTTCTTCTTTTGCAAGCCTTCCGAATATTTTTAAAATCTCATTTTCCATATCTTTATCTAAATTTCCTGTTGGCTCATCTGCAATAATTATCTTTGGAGCATACGATAAACTTCTTGCAATAGCAATTCTTTGTTGTTCTCCTCCAGATAGTTTTAATATTTTTCTTTTGCTATGTTCTTCAGAAAGTCCTACACTTTTCATAAGTTCAAGTGCCTTTTTCTTTTTATTTTTTATTTTTACTTTACTTACATCCATAGATAATATAATATTTTCTATGGATGTTAATCTTGGTAATAAGTTATAACTTTGAAATACAATTCCTATATCTGTATTTCTATATTTATCTAAATTCATCTTTTTTAAATCTTTTTCATCATATATTACTTTTCCTTCTGTGCATTTTTCAAGTCCTGTTATAAGTGATAATAATGTTGTTTTTCCACTACCACTTTTTCCTTTAATCGCATACATTTTGCCTTGCTCAAATTCATAATTTATATCTTTAAACACATACGAATCTTTTGGTGCGTCTTTATACCTATATCCTACATTTTCTAATTTTAATATTCCCATACTTAAGACCTCTCTTTCAATATAGTAAGTGGACTAAATCTTTGAATACTAATCATTGAAGCTAAACTACTAATCAATGTTAAAAGTATTCCTATCCCAAGTAATTCTATTACAATAGTTACATCTACAACTGCATCAATTGTACTAATTTCTTCTATTTGTTTATTGCTATTAAACCTCATATCCATTGGACCCTTTCCAAAATTATTTGAGATTTCTTGCTCCTTAGCTTGTGTATCTTCTATTTCATTTTGTAACAACATATTTCCTATTGGTTTTGATAAATAACTTCCACAAGTTGCACCAATCATTAGCATAACAATACTTACTATTAATAGTTCTAAAATAAATTGTATTGTTAATTTGAATTTACTTATACCTATTGTTCTAAATACACCTATTTCATATTTTCTTTCTCTAATATTAATCATATTAATTACAAATAAAACAATGGAAGATATAATTAATGTAATAATTAAAAATGTCGTAGCAAATGTTTTTACATTTTCGATAGATTTCGTAGCATTTTCTAATTCTTCTAAGTTTGTGTTTATTGTGTAATATTCAGTTAATCCTTTTTGTTTTACTTCTTCTATAAATAAATCTACAACCTCTTTACTTTTAATTATAAATGATGGTGTTATATTAGTCGTAAGACTGCTATCATCTTGTACTAATAAATCAATCACTCCACTCCCAGTTATAATTTTATTAGCAGATAGCGAGTACATATTTTTTGTATCATCTGTATTGGAATTATCAGTATAAATTCCTGTTACTGTAAATTCATAAGTTTTTTCACTATTGGTTGGATTTTTTAAAGTTATTTTACTTCCAACAGTTATTTCATTTAATGTTGCGAGTTCTGAACTTATAACACACTCTAAACTTTCAAAGTCAGTTATCATTTCTCCATCTGTTATCTTGTATGTTCCACTTATAAAATCAGTCATTGCCTCATAAGAAGAATAGCCGTCTATTTCAAAATCTCCTGTTAAATTTCTTGAACTTTGGAATATTTCTTTTGATTTTGTTATTACAGTAGTTGTATTATTGTTTATTGTGGTATGCCTTTCTCCTCCTGTTCCTTTCCCTATTCTACTATTTCCACCTGTAGTTGTGCTTGATGAACTGGTTGTTGTTTGTCTATCTTCTACTTCATATTCAAATGAATCTGTTGCCTTTGTTAGGCTATCACTATTTAGAGATGCTGCATATAGATAATAAAATCCTTTTAAATATTCACTATTTCCATAGTTTTTTATATCATCAATTGTAAATGCTTCTATATTGTTAAATGTTTCTATGTTTTCCTTCTTGGCATCTTCTCCTCCTTTAAAATTTGCTGACATTCCTTGTCTGTCAAATGAAATGCTAGCAATAATGTCATGTGATTCTTCATAGTTTTTTACAAGTCTTTTTGCTGTATTTCTTATTGCTAGTGTTACAGTAGAACTAGCTGCAATTACCAATATAATAATTCCTATTAAAATGTTTCTCCCCTTATTTCTAATAATTGAAACTAAACTATTTTTTAAAATATACATTTTTGTACCTCCTAGTCTATTCATAATATAATACATGAAGATTGAAGAATTATTGAAAATAAAAGAAGTATTAACATTTTTCATCTTGTTAATACTTCTTTTTATTAATTTGGAATTGTTACTTTAAAGACTGTAAAATTATCTTTATAAAACACTTCTATTTTTCCATTATATTTTTCTATGGTAGATTTTGCAATTGCTAAACCTAATCCATATCTTTTTTCATTTCTATTCCTTGATTTATCAATACGATAAAATCTTTCAAATATTTTTTTTCTTTCTTCCTCTGATATTGGATTTCCTTTATTTTTTACTTCTAATACAATTTCACTTTTCTCTTTTTTTAGTTCTACTACTACTTCTTTTTGTGCTTCAGTATGCTTAATAGCATTATCTGTCAAAGTAGATACAATATGTTCTATGTCTTCTTTATTTCCATTCATTATGATATTTTCGTTAATTTTACTCTTTATGATTACTTGCTTCTCATAAGCCATACTTTCAAACATAGAAAGTATAATTTCTACTTCTTTTGAAAGATTTAATTGTTTGCGTTCTTTTAAATTGTTTACATTTTCTATTTTAGCAAGTAGCAATAGTTCATTAATTAGCTTGTTCATACTCTCTGTTTCATTTTGAATATAATTAATCCATTTATTTTTGCCTATTTCATTTTCTAGTACATCGCTATTGGCTTCTATTACTGCAAGTGGTGTTTTTAGTTCATGTGAAGCATCTGATATAAATTGTTTTTGCTTCTCAAATGTTTCTTCTACTGGTTTTACAATCATTTTAGATACTTTCTTTGCTAATTTATAAATTACAAAAAGAGAAGTTATAGATATAATAACTGAAAATATAAATATTGTTTTTATATGAGAAATAGTATCTTCATTCTCCACAAACGTAATTCTTACTGTATTTCGATTTATTTTTCTAACTTTATAGATATATTTTCCTATCATGCCTTTTTCAGTATTTTTCTTCGCTATTTTTAAAGCATACTCATTTATTGTTTTATCATTTGATGGATATGAACTTTGCACAATGATAGAATCTTGTATTAAAAAATTATATATCCCATCAATAGTAGTTTCTGGTTTTATCTTGTTATCTTCTATTCTACTATCTGGACTTTTCTTTGGTTCTTCTCCCATAAATCTATCCATCATAAAAGTAGTTGTATTAATGGTATTGCTATAATTTAAAACAGTAAATAATATAATCATTCCTAGTATTATAATAGATAATGATAACATAATTAGTATAAATATTCTTTGCTTTAGTTTTTTAATCATTTTCTTCCTCCAATTTATATCCTATACCTCGTACAGCTTTTATTTTTACTTTTGATTTAAGAAGTTTTAATTTTCTTCTTAAAAATGATACATAAACTTCTACATTGTTGTATTCTGCCTCACTATTATATCCCCATATTTTATTTGCTAGTATTTCTCGATTAACTATTTGATTTTTATTTACTAATAGTATTTCTAGTAAATCTAATTCTTTTCCATTAATAGCAATTTCAGTATCATTAACACACATTTTTCCAGTACCTAAATCTAGTTTTAAATCACTATATTCTAGTATATTTGTATCTTGTATATTAATTTTTCTTTTTAATATAGCTTTTACTCTAGCAATTAATTCTCTCATGTGAAATGGTTTGGTAATGTAATCATCAGCACCATTTTCTAATCCATTCAATTTATCAGATATTTCTGATTTTGCTGTAAGCATTATAAGTGGAGTATTTATTTTTTCTTTCCTTAAATTTTTTAGTATTTCAAATCCATCTTTTTTAGGTAACATTACGTCTAACAAAATCAAGTCATAAATATTGGTTAAAGCCTCATTTTCTCCCTCCTCTCCATTTGTTATTATCTTAACTTGAAATTTTTCATTTTGCAAAGTTTCTGATATTGCATCTGCTAAACTATATTCATCTTCTATTATTAAAATTTTCATTATCCTCACCTTTTTATATTGTACAAATTAAGTATTGAAATTTTATTGAATTTCATATTTTTAATAGTTTTGTACTGAATAAATAATAGCATAAAAGCAGATAATTTTCAATAAACTATCTGCTCGACAAGTTACTATTTATTATTACTCTATGGGGCTCTACATACGCTAAATTGGTATGTTCCACAATTCTTAGGCAACCACTTATAATTTCTGGTTTTACCTTTTTCATTTTGCAAGTCCATTCAATTCTAGAGAGTAATTCTTTACTCATATTGATTTCTTGTTTAATTATATGTAACATAATACCACAAAAACCTCCTTCTTTCAAGACTTTTGGTCAAAAAAAGACCGCTTCATTTTTGAAACGGTTTAAAGTTTTTGTGTTGTCAAATTCTTATAATCTTGTAATTAAGTTATATCAAGCATTATAGAGAGTTGGACAAAAACTCGTCTTGGTGCGAGCAATGGGATTTGAACCCACACGTGCAGTGCACACACGCTTCTGAGGCGTGCCTGTCTGCCAGTTCCAGCACACTCGCATTTTTATAATAAAAAGTATAGAGTAAACCTATAAGCCGGGTTCTGTCTTTTAAAATAGTCATTTATCTCGAATATGTATCACTACATATCTCTAGCCGCTTGTTTTTAGGAACCGACGAGCAGTCTTATGTCCTTGTTTTGCGTTGCTCCTGATGGGGTTTACACTGACCCTATATGTCACCATATAGGCGGTGAGCTCTTACCTCACCTTTTCACACTTACCGTCTACTATAACGGCGTTTATTTTCTGTTGCACTTTCCTTAAGGTCTCCCTCACTAGACGTTATCTAGCATCATTGCTCTATGGAGCCCGGACTTTCCTCATATACTATGTATATGCGACTATTCAGTTTACTCTATAATTTATTTTAACTTTATTTTTCCTTTTTGTCAAGATTTATCATTTCTTCTACTATCTGAATTGCATTACTAGCAGCTCCTTTTCTTAGGTTATCTGCTACTACCCAGAGATTCACTCCGTTTTTTATACTATAATCTCTTCTTATTCTACCTACATACACTTCATCATGCCCTGATGCTTCTGTTGCAATTGGATAAATTTCAGCACTTGGGTCATCTTGAACTATTATGCCTTTTGCATTTTTTAAGCTTTCTTTTAATTCTCCTAAGTCGAAGTCATTTTCGAGTTCTATGTTTATTGCTTCGCTATGTGAATTTATTACTGGTACTCTTACAGTTGTTGCCGTTATTGGCAAATCTGGTCTATTTAGTATCTTTCTTGTTTCGTTTATCATTTTTTCTTCTTCTTTTGTGTATCCATTTTCTAAGAATACGTCTATATGTGGCAGACAGTTATTTATTATTGGGTATTTGAATTTTTGTAGTTTATAGCCATCTTCCTCTCCATCTTCTAAGTCTTTTATTCCTTTTAAGCCTGCTCCTGATACCGCCTGATAAGTTGAATATACTATTCTTTTAATTTTATATTTGTCGTCAAGTACTTTTAATGGGACTACTGCTTGAATTGTTGAACAGTTTGGGTTTGCAATTATTCCTTTATTGTTCTTTATTTCTTCACTATTTACTTCTGGAACAACAAGTGGTACCTCCTTATCCATCCTCCATGCGCTGCTGTTGTCTACAACTATACAGCCTTTTTCAGCTGCAATTGGTGCAAATTTTTTTGATGCTTCTCCTCCTGCTGAGAATATTGCATAATCAAAGCCTTCGTCAAATGAATTCTCAGTTAATTCTCTTACTGTGTACTCTTTTCCCATAAATTGTATCTTTCTCCCTGCTGATTTGTATGATGAGAAGAATACATATTCTGATATTGGAAGTTTCTTTTCTTCTAGTACTTCCCTTGCCATTCCTCCGAACAACTCCTGTTGCCCCCACTATTGCTAGTTTATATTTCCTTTCCTCTTTCATAATTTGGCATTTCGCCTCCTATTTTATAAAAAACAAATCGTGTATACAGCATATACAGTTATTTACATCTCTTTCGTTCACTGTAACTGAGATTTGCATTTTTGTTCTATCCAAGTTATTAAACTTTAGATTGTTTTTATTTAAAATTTCAATGACTTTACCTTGTGTATCTAAGTCTATGTCTTTTCCAACTATTGATACAATATTTCCGTTTGAGGTAACTCCTGTTACCTTTGGAAGTGTACAATGCTTATTATATGAATTAGACACAACTGTTCCGATCAAGTCTAGACATACTTGATCTAACTATTAATTTTATATTGCTTTCTTTTGCCATCTTTACACATTTATTATGAAGCACACCTGCTCCTAAATTAGAAAACTCTAGCATTTCATCATATGATATATTTTCTAATTTTATTGCATTTTTGACAATTCTTGGATCTGCTGTATATACTCCCTCCACGTCTGTATATATTTCACAAGAATCCGCTTTTAAGGCTGCTGCAAGTGCTACTGCTGTTGTGTCAGAGCCTCCTCTTCCAAGTGTTGTATAATTGTTGTTTTTGTCTATTCCTTGGAAGCCTGTAATTATTACTATTTTGTTTTCTGATAGCTCTTTTTCTATTCTTTCTGTTTCTATTTTTGTGATTTCTGCGTCTCCATAGTTATCATTTGTTAACATCCTTACTTGGAAGGCATTTAATGATACTGCTGGGATTCCAAGTTTGTCAAATGCCATTGCCATTAGAGCTACTGTTATTTGTTCTCCAACAGTAAATAGCATATCCATTTCCCTTTTGGGTACGTTCTCGTTTATTTCATGGCTTAATGAAATAAGTTCATCTGTGTGTTTTCCCATTGCTGAGAGTACTAGAACAATTTTGTTCCCTCTTTTGTAATCCTCGATACATCTATTTGCTACATTGAATATTTTTTCTTTGTCTGCAACTGATGTTCCTCCAAATTTTTTTACCATTAGCATTTTAGTCACCTTGCATTTTTATTAGTATGGAGCTTTTCCTCACAATTGTGGGGTAAAGCTTATATATATATTATATTAAAAACACTGGTAAATGTTTAACTACTTTATTACTTCTTGTACTTTGTTTTTTATTTCTTGTTGCCTTTGGACTGATTCTGGTTTGGATATTTCGGTTTGTACATATGCAAAATAAATGAAGGCTCCAATTAAAATTATGCCTAATAGGATTTTCCATCCGATTAAATAGGCTTGAAGCGGAATTCCGAAGAGTTTTTGCGATAAAATTAACGGCTTTTGTGTTTGGCTTGAATAGTTCCTCTTTTAGTCTTAACAAATGCTCACAAGGAACTTGATAAAATTCCGATAGTTTATACATATTGTCTAATTCAGGAATTTCTAAATTTCTTTCCCATCTCTTTACTGTATCTATTTTTATATTTATTTTTTCTGCTACTTCTTCTGGTGTTAAGTTTTTATTAAGTCGCAAATTTTTTAGGTATTCGCCAAAGCTTCTATAATTTTCCAAAATTATCCCCTCTTTTGTTTTATATAATTTTATATTAAGTCATAAAAAAAAGTCAAGCTTTTCAAAAATTTTTTACAATCAATTGTAAAATGTCACTCTAAATTAATATGGGTTAATTAAAGAAGTAAATTCCACTTTGTAAAAAAATTAAAAGTATGAAAGAAAATTCAAGTTTTCAAGGATTTTCTCACATTTTAATATAGTAAAATCATAAAAAATATGATATAATTAAAATAAATTAAAGAGAAATTGTAAGGCAAACACACAACTGGAATTTTTTGTATTAGAGTAAATTCCACTTGTGTATAATACTAAATTCAGTTATTGATACTGTATTCGGAGTAATTTAAAACTTGCTTTTAGTTTTTCTTTAGTAAGTGTTTGTTGAGTTGAATCTCATCGTTTGGAATTTTAGAGAGATTCAACTTTTTTAAAACATCTTTACCTAAAAATAACTTTG
>CARDEQ010000012.1:7608-17088 GCA_948958005.1 uncultured Clostridia bacterium | reverse complement strand
TTTTAGTAGGTTAGGCAAAGCTAGAGAAAATATTGTAGATATAGGAGGAGCTTGTGTATTTTCTTCAATTCCAGCAAGTCTGTATGGCAGAGTACGGAATGGTTGGGAAGATAGGTACAGATTTTGATATATCGAAATTCTATGGTTATAATTTGGACTTGACAGGTGTTAAGCAATTAGAAAATCCTACAACAAGTTTCTATACCTATTGGAATAGCGAAGATGGGCAAGATAGAGAGGTTAGTGGTGATGTAAAACCTGAAATGGAAGTAGGTAGTAATGATATTCCAGAAAGTTTTTTAGGAGCTAAACATTTTCATCTAACTACTGCAACACCACAAAAGCAATTAGAACTTATAGAATTTTTGAGGAAAAACACAAATGCAACAATTAGTGTAGATACAATAGACGAATTTGCAAGTCTTCCAGAGTGTAAACAAGTATTCGATAGTGTAGATATAGCTTTTATAGATAAAGAATATACAGAGTTATTAGATAGTAAAGCACCTGTTAGAATTATTAAGTACGGAAAACAAGGATGCTTATACTATTCTAAAGATAAAAGTTTCGCAGCACATTCACAAGTAATTCCAGATGAGAAGGTAATTGACAAAACAGGTGCAGGAGATTGCCTAAACGGTGTATTTTTAAACCTTATAGCAAATGGTACAGATGAAGAAACTGCATTACAAACAGCAGTGAGTATGGCAACAGAATCAATAAAGCATAAAGGAATATTTGAACTAAGAACATTAGAAGATAAACAAAACCAAAAGGAGGTAGGGATAAATGAATAATAAAATAAGAATATTAGTTGCTGACAATGATCAGGACACGACAAATGAAATTGTAAATTCAATTAAGGAATTGGACTATGTAGAAGTAGTTGGTATGGCAATAGATGGATTAGATACATATAATAAGATAATTGAACTAAAGCCAGAGATTGTATTCTCAAAATATAACTTAGACAAAATGGATGGGTTAGAAGTAATTAGAAAAACAAAGGAAAAATTGCAGACAGAAATGCCTATGTTTAATATTATTACATCTGTTAATATACCAGATGAACAGCTACAAAAAACAGTATTAGACGTGGGAACAAAACTTAGTAATTTAATTAGAACTGATACAATAAAACTAGGGATAGTAAAAGATATAATGAATGATTACAAAGAGAATAGATAGCAAAAAAATAAGAAATAGTTTGACATAGATTCAAATTATTTCTTATTTCTTTTTGTCATGTAAATATGTAGTAACTACTTCAATAAAAAATCGAGGAGTAATCGTTTCAGGTGTATCTAACAAGTCTAATATAGAATTTGTTTTCAATATTATTCCGTATTTATTTAATTTAATAAGTGAAGCTCTTAATCCTTCTTTAATAGTAGATGCATTAGTATGGTGCTTTAAAGCTACTATATCAAAAACTTCATTTAGCGAATATATCAGATAAGGATAGTAGTAGCATTGAATTAGACAATCCATCATATATTGGCTGCATTTTTTCGATATATTCAAATTTAATTTTAATAGTAAAGAATTTAATTCATTAGTCTTTAATTTAGGCGTATTTTCTATAGGTTCAGTCATTAGATGTATTGTATCTAATAAATTTTTTTTACTAATAGGCTTGCGAAAGATTCGATAAATTTTCGACGTATAATCGAGCTTATTAGCTTCAGTCATATTGTTAAGAGTCAGAAGTGTATTGCACTTACTTCGTTCTAACGGAAATAGAGCTATTTTGTTTAGTATATCATTATAGCTCATTTTACCAAATCCAGAGTCAAGGATGAACACATCAGGCTCTATTTTTAGATATTTATTTATTGTCGTCATAAAATCTTTGGTGTCTTCAATTTCAAAATCATTTTCATTTGTAAGAAACTTGCGAATCATCAAATTTTCTTCAATGTTCGCATTTGATACAAGCACTTTAACCATAAATAGCTCCCAACAAATGTATAAATATTAAAATCAACACTTATTATATTACAAAAATTATGTAAATTCAAGAAAAAAGTAAAAAAAGTTTTAAATATGTAAACTAATTATACTAAATCTTACACTTTCATACAGAATCTTACGCTTTTGAACATTGATACTCATAACCTGTATATAATGCAGTCAACTTAATCAAGGCTTAAAAGGAGCTTATACAAAAGAAATATTAAAAAGCAGAAGAAAAGAACGATAAGTATATTTTAGACCTTGATTAGTTAAGAACTTCTCCCTTAATAGTTTGGAAAACTCCTTTAAGAATTTTGTTTAAGTCAATTTTCTTTTAGGAGTTTTATACTTTGGAATGGTTGACTGGTCAAAAGTATTGTAGAGGGCCTCCAGATTCATCTCAAAAATCGAGATGAATAGGAGGAACGAGAGTGGAATACAAAGTAGATAGTTATACTTTGGAATATATAGAAGATGAAGATAAATATTATATATCTTTTGAAGATAGTGCAAAACAAGAATGCAGAATAGAAATAGAAAAGGAAATTTTTGATATATATATGAGTTCTAAAAAAGCATATATAAAGATAAAAAATGAAACGAGTAGACATTTAGAGCACTCATTATTAAGCGAAGTAGACATATACAAAAGAGCCTTTGAGAAATCAAATAATGTTGTAGATATTATAATGCAAAAATTAGAGAGTGAAAAACTACAAGCAGCATTGAATAAATTAACAAAAGAGCAAAGACGAAGAATTTTACTATACTATGATTATCAATTAACTATGGAGGAAATAGCACTAATAGAGAAGTGTTCAAAGCAGTCAGTTCAAGAGAGTATAAGATGGGGTATGAAAAAATTAAAAAAATTTTAAAATATACCCTGACAAAATGGGATTAAGTGAGCAAATAAGTGAAGGGGTAAGAAAACTCTTTCACTTATTAATATTTTGAAAAAATATAGGTACATTGAAAATTGAATAATATCATTAAATAAAGACTTTATTAAGAGCTAGTTAATTTGTAGAAACAGAACTACAAAACTTCAATATAGAGTGGCACTCTATAAGGCGATAACTAATAAAGGTAAATAATAATACTCTTGCTTAGTCTAGCACGAGCGTGATAAGACCGTCCCACGCAAAGAAAGCAAGCCTTTGAAAAGGCAGGCTATAATTTGAAAAAGGATTATAGACCAGAGGAGTAATAGTAGCTTATTACCATTTAATGAAGAAATAATATAACGAAAAGTGGGGGATATAGTAATGAATGAGGAACTATACAATTATGAGCAAGTTGAAGCATTTGCTATAATTGCTTTACACAATTTGTTACGATCACCAAATAGAGAATATATAAGTTTAAAAAATTTTAAAATGTTTTTAGAGCCTTTACCACAAATACATACAAAGGATGAAGTAATCGACTTTGCAAATAACTTACAAGATGTTTAAAAGTGGAAAAGAATGGAAAGAATATAAGCAGAGAGGTGATATATAATATGAAGTTTATTGACAAAGAACATGAGGATTTTTATAACGAAAGACTAAAAGAATATGGAAATGCAGATGTTTATAGAAAAGCTCTAATATATTCTATACGGCATCTGTGAAACTACGAGGAATCATTTTAAAGAAATCTTTGATATGAAAAAAGGTGAAATTAATATTGATTCATTGCAAACAGCATGGCAAACATCTACAAGTAAGAAAACTACAAGATTAGCTTTTAGCCTTTGGAATAGTAATAATAATTACGATAGCGAAGACGATTTAGAAAATAGAATAGTATCTAAAAAGTATAATGTGGGCGAGATATTTTGCTGTAGCTATGCTCCATATTTTTGGGAGGCAATAAAAATACGTTATCCAGAATATACAAATTATTAATGCCAATCTTAAAATGTAAACAAATATTAATTAAAGAGTAGGTGATAAATATATGACTA
The DNA here is from genome assembly GCA_948958005.1 of uncultured Clostridia bacterium. Taxonomy (GTDB): domain Bacteria; phylum Bacillota; class Clostridia; order TANB77; family CAG-508; genus JAAWPK01. The sequence continues at coordinate 13,181 of CARDEQ010000012.1, read as the reverse complement.
ATGATAAAAAAACAGAATATAAGGTAAATTATATATTTAACAAGAACTCTAAAATAAATATAAATGAAGTAATAAAAAGGATATTTTTGATATCATTAGAAACCAAAACAAAATAACAATAAAAATTAGAAAAATCGCTTAAAAGTATAACAAAAATTTAAAAGATATGTTATAATAATTTTAGGCGATTGCTTAAAGGGAAGGAGTGGATAATGAATTTACCTATAAGCGATCAAAAGCAAAAAAGTTTTAGAGTAGGTCTTTATATAAGACTCTCAAGAGAGGATGGAGATAAAGAAGAAAGTTCTAGTGTAACGAATCAAAGAGAAATATTAAAAAGGTATGTATCAGAGCAAGAAAATTTTTTCATTGTAAAAGAATATGTTGACGATGGATGGACAGGAACAAATTTTGATAGACCAAAATTTAAAGAGATGATAGAAGATATTGAGGCAGGGATAATTGATACTGTAATTACAAAAGACTTATCAAGACTTGGAAGAGAAAGACTTGGAGTTGGGCATTATACAGAAATATATTTTCCAGAACACAATGTAAGATATATTGCATTACTCGACAATATAGATACTTATGTGGATTCAGGAATGAACGATATGGCTCCATTTAAAGGAGTTATAAATGATATGTATGTAAGAGATATTTCTAAAAAGATAAGAAGTTCATTAACAGAAAGAAGAAAAGCAGGAAACTTTTTAGGAGTAACAGCTCCATATGGTTATCAAAAAGATCCAGACAACAAATTTCATTTGGTTATAAATGAAAAGGAAGCAGAGGTTGTAAAAAGGGTATTTAGTTTATACTTAGAAGGAAATGGCTTGACCAAAATTGCACAAATCTTAACAAAAGATGGAGTACCTGTTCCAGGAGAATCAAGAGACATAGGAAAAACGAAAAAGACAGCTTTATATAGTTCTTGGAAGCAAACAACTATAAGGAGAATATTAGATAATAGAGTGTACTTAGGAGAGCTTGTACAATTTAAAAGAAGAAAAATAAACTATAAGTCTAAAAGAAGAATAACTGTACCAGAAGATGAAAGATATATATGCAAAGGAACACATGAAGCAATTATTAATGAAGAAGAATTTAATATTGTTCAAGGCATATTAAAAAATAATAGTTCATTTAAAGGGACAAAGCATGATTATCTATTTAAAGGTTTATTATATTGTGCAGAATGTGGTGCAAGGTTAAACATAACATATTCAAATTATGCATTAAAAAAGTATGGAGAATATAGATATACAACAATTTGCTATAGTTATTCGAGATTATATAGTGATATATGTACAAGACATTCTAATAATATGAGAGAACTTGAGGAAATTTTATTAAAGCATATTAGAGAAGTATGTACACAATATATAAATGAAAACTTAAAAGAAGAACTAATAGATATGGCAAAGCGAAAGAAAAGCCAAGAATTAAAGCAAATGAATAATGAAAAGAAATTAGAAACACTAGAGCAAAAGATAACAGATATAGGATTATATATTAAGAATCTATATATGGATAAAGTAAAAGGTATTGTTAGTGAAAAAGATTATGTTGAAATGGTTGCTGATTTTACTAAAGACAGAGACAAGCTAGTAAAGGAAAAAGAAGAACTAATATGCACTATCAGTAATAAGGAAGTACAGAAAGATGATACTGCAAAAATAGAAAAATTAGCAAAAGAATTTTTATCTTTAGAAAAGCCAACAAAGCAATTACTAAATGAACTAATTGAAAAAATAACAATATCTGAAGACAAAGAAATAAATATATATTTTAAATTTAGTGAATTAAATGATATGAAAAAAACTGATAAAAAGGCTGCATAATAAGAAAAAGTAGCTAGTAGATATTTGCATTCAAATACATTTTTGACAGCAATATCGCTAGCTACTTCATATTTGAACTTATCTAAAGCGTCCATTGCTTCTGGAACTACTTTTCTATTGCTTGATGTTGTTGCCATAATCCTAATTCACCTCCAAGTTTATAAAACTTATGATTTGAAAAACAAAATTCTTCGTTTTTCAATATATATAATGTGCCAAAAATACAAAAATAAAACAAGAAAATTTTGTAAAAAATATATTGTAAAAAAAACAAAGTAAATGATATAATAAAAAGCAATAATTTAAAACCAAGGAGGAAAAATGTATAAACTACTTGCCATAGATTTAGATGGAACACTTTTGGATGCATATGGAGATATTTCAGAGGAAAACAAAAAGTGGATAAAAAAAGCAAAACAAGCAGGAATAGAAGTTGTGTTAACTTCAGGAAGAACAGCAAAATCAGTTATAGGAATTGCAAAAGAGATAGAAGCAGATAAATTTATCATTTGCCGGAAATGGTGCGATTGCATATGATATCGAAAACGGAAAAATAATATATAATGAATGCTTGCCACTGCAAAAAGTAATTGATTTAGTAAAAATTTGCGACGAAAATAACATATATTACACTTTAAACACAGAAAAGTATATCCTATCAAAAAAACTAAACTATAATTTACTATATTATTATTATGAAAATAGCAAAAAGAAGGAAGCTAAAAAAACAAATATAAATATAGTAGAAAATATTAAAAAATATATAGAAGAAAATGATATAGGTGAAGTTACAAAAATAACAATTAGTGACGAAAATAAATTAATATTTAATGGAATAATGAAAAAAATAAATAATATAACAGGAATAAATGTGCTTGAGGTTTCAAATATGTCAAGAAAAATCATAAAATCAGGTACAGAGCAAAACGAATTAAATTACTATTATACAGAAATAACAAAGGAAAACGTAGACAAATGGAATACTTTAAAGAGGCTCGCAGAGCATTTAAAAATCAAAGAAAATGAAATTGCAGCAATCGGGGACAATATAAACGATTTAAAAATGATACAAAATGCTGGATGTGGAATAATCATGGGAGAAAGTAGCCTTGCAAGTAAAAATTTAGGGAATCCCATTGTTAAAAGTAATAATTTAAGCCGGAGTTGCAGAAGCAATAGAAAAATACATAATAAATCGGTTAGATTACAAAAATATTACAAAAAAATAACATTTACATTACAAGGGCGAAAAATATTGTATATTTTAAAGGTTTATTGTATAATAAAATAAGATAAATTATTCTGCCCATATACTATCAAAAGGGAGGAATATAAAGGAGGAAGAGGATTATGGCAATGAATCCGATGCAAAAAAAAGCAAGAACATCATTTTTATTAGGAATGTTTTTAACATTAATTATTACAGGTATTATAATAGGATTATTAATTCTTCAAATATCAAAAATGAAGGAAGAACAAGCAGCAATTGAATATCGTTCAGTTTATGTATTAGCTCAAGATGTAATCTCTGGTGATAATTTAGAAGGAAATCTAAAACTAGAGCAGGTTAGAGCCGAGCATGCACCAAACAATGCTTTAACAAGCGCTAATTTTGCTACATATATAACAGAAAATTCAACTGCAAAAATTGGAGTAAGAAAAGGAACTGTAATTACTACAGATATGATAAATCAAGAAGGAAAAGAAAGGTCTTCTGATGTAAGAATTCAAGAATACAATATGCTAGTGCTTCCAACTCAACTTGAGGAAGGACAACATATTGATGTAAGATTAAGGCTTCCAAGTGGAGAAGATTTTATTGTATTATCAAAAAAACGTGTAGACCAAACAAACTCAGATACAGTCTGGATTGAAGTATCAGAAGACGAAATATTAACTATGAGCAATGCAATAGTCGAGGCATATATTATGGAAGGCTCATTACTTTATGCAACAACTTATGCAGATGCAGGAATGCAAGGAAACTCAACTCCAACATATATAGCAAGCCAAAGTGTAATATCTTTAATGAATGCAAACCCAAATATAACAACAACAGCAATGAATGCATTGTCAAGCAGATATACAGAAGCTGCTAGAAATCAAAGAGGAACAATAAATCAAGCAGTAGATGGATATGGAGACGAAAAATTAACAAATGTAGAAGCAGGAGTTTCAAGCGAGGCAGAAAAAATGAAAGCTGCTAGACAACAATATGTAGGAGATTTATCAACATATTAAAACAAAATAAAGTGGTGGCAAAATGCCTACCACTTTATGCCGATATTTTAGAAGGAAAGGATACTTAAAATATGAAAACAGTAGGATTTATAGGCGGTTATGACAAATTAGACTTAATATTATATATAGCAAGAATTTTAGCTATGGCAGAAAAGAAAGTACTAGTAATTGATGCAAGCCTACTTCAAAAAACGAAATATGTGATTCCAGCAATAAGTCCAACACAAAGTTATGTAACAGAATTTGAAGGCTTCGATGTAGCTGTTCGGATTTAATAGTATGGATAAAATAAAAAATTATTTAGGAATAGAGGATAAACCTTTAGACTATGATATAGCTTTGGTTGATATAGACACACCAGAGGCTGCATTAAATTTTGATATCGAAAGAAACTATAAAAACTGCTTTGTTACAGCTTTTGATTTATATTCATTAAAAAAAGGTACAGAGATTTTGAGCATATTAAAAAAGCCAATAAAAGTATTTAAAGTACTTTTTTCTAAAAATCTGCTAAAGGAAGAAAATGAGTATCTAGACTACCTAACTTTAGGTTGTAAAGTATCTTGGGATAAGGAAATATTAAATTTTCCAATTGAGCTTGGAAATTATAGTGTAACTATTATAAATCAAGTGATTTCTAGGATAAGAATGAGGAAATTAAGCGATCACTATAAAAATGGCTTATTATATTTAATGACAACAATATTTGATGAGGATATAACCTCTGGTGAAGTGAAAAAAATAATTAAAAACTTAGAAAAGGAGTAAGTGCTATGGCAATTATTACACTTTGGAATGATAATACAGGCAAAATAGGACAAACCCATTCTGCGATGGCACTTGCCGCATACATGGGTACAGAGCATAATTATAAAATTTTGTTAGTTTCAACAGGATATAATGATCAAGTAGCTTTAAAAGCATTTGGAGTAGAGGATAGAGTAAAAGCAGTTAAATTAATAACTGAAAATAAACAGGCAATGGATTTAGAATCAGGCTTAGAAGGAATGGCAAAGCTTGCAGCTGCAAAAAGACTATCACCAGATATGGTTGCAAACTATACAAAAATAGTTTACAAAAACAGATTAGAAGTAGTTGCAGGTCCTAAAAAGAAGGAGGATTTTACAGATGCAGACTATAAAAGAGTATATAGTGCTTGTTTAGATATAATAAATGTTGCAAGGCAATATTATGACATAATATTAGTAGATTTAAACAATGGATTAGAGGAGGAAACAACAAAAAGAATATTAAAAATGTCAAATATAATAATCATAGATATGGAGCAAAAACCACTAGAGTTTGAAAAATTTGTCAAGCTTAGAGAGAATAAGGAATTGTTCCCACCAAAACAAGTAATGGGACTTATAAATAATTATGACAGAAAATCAAAATATTCTAGTAAAAATGTTGCGAGATTATTAGGAGAAAAGAAGGAAATGCTTACAGTTCCATACACTAACCTTTTTGCAGAGGCGGTTTGCGAGG
>CARDEQ010000012.1:0-7598 GCA_948958005.1 uncultured Clostridia bacterium | reverse complement strand
TTTTTCTTAAATACAAGATTAAAAAGATTAGATGATGGAGAAGATAGAACAACATTCTTTATTAAAGAATTAAAGAGAGATACAGACGCAATAGTCTACAAAATGCAAGAATTACAAATGAGGATTTAAAGAACTGAAAAAGGAGGAAGCCAAAATGATAAACATCCTAGCAATATTACTAGTCTTAGCAGTAGCAGCTTTCCTAGTATTTAGAATACTAAAGGCAAGAAAGAATGAGGAAATTGAAGAAAATGTAGAGCTTGACGATAAAACATATACCTTAGAAAAAATGACAGAGTTCGTTAAGAGAAGACTAGACGAAATTACAAAAATAAACCTTTATGATATAGGTTTATCAGAAGAAGAACTGAAAAGAAGAAAAAATAAAAAGTACGAGCTAAAAAAGGCTTTAAAGGGATGCACCTATGGAGATGTTAATGATAAAAAGTATGTTAAAGAGCTTATCTATGACTTGCTTTCAAAAGAGTATGGTGCAGATGAAACAAATATATCAAAAGCAATTCCATTTGACATACCATCACTTCTTACATCTCAAGATAAATTTGATATATTAATATACATATATAAATTACAATTTGGATATGAAGCGTTGACAGAGCTTATAAAAAAATATAATCTTGCAGCCTTAAAATATGTTGCAGGAGAAGCAAAGCCATGCCATGTTATAACCTCTGAAGAAATAGATGAAATATTCGATAAAGAGGATATAGTACTTACATATGATGATAAATTAAAGATTGTAACTCAAAGAATATATCAAATCTACAAAGGATATAGTAGTATAGATGAAATAAGAGATATGAACATAGACGGTGTTTCTGGTGGTGTCTCTGGTCTTCCAGAGAGCTTCTTAAGCCAAGTTGCACAAACAGATGGAGATTATCTAGACCAAATATTAGATAATAAAGTACCAAGAGCATGTGATGCAATATGGATATTCTTCCAAGGTGTATCAATAAGACTGGCCTTCTTAAGCTTTGGAACGGAAAGTGAATTAAAAAGAGTATGTCAAAATATATATAAATACAATAACCCAGGGCAATTATCAGACTCAAATGGTTACAAAATCAATGAAATGAAAGATGGATCACGTGTCGTTGTAGTTAGGCCATCAATGTCAGAAACATGGGCATTCTTTGTAAGAAAGTTTGACGTAAAACGTGCAACACTTGAACAAATAATTACATATGAAGGAAAAGAAAAAGCAATTGACCTTTTAAAATATTTAGTTAAAGGAGCAAGAATTTTATCACTTACAGGAGAACAAGGCTGTCGGAAAAACAACAATGCTTATGGCTATGATTGAAAATATATATGAAACTATGAATATAAGAGTTCAAGAAACTGCCTTCGAGCTTCATTTAAGAAAAATTTACCCAACAAGAAATATATTATCTTTTAGAGAGACAGAGACAGTTTCAGGACAAGAGGGACTAGACGTTCAAAAGAAGACTGACGGTTCTGTAAATATTATTCGGAGAGGTTGCAACAGACCCAGTAGCATCTTGGATGATACAGGCAGCCCAAGTTGCATCTAAGTTTACATTATTTACTCACCACGCTAAAACATTCCCAAACTTAGTTACAGCACTAAGAAACTCAATGCTTAGAACAGGGGTATTCAAAGATGAAAAAACAGCTGAAGAACAAGTTATACAAGTATTAAACTTTGATATACACTTAGTAAAAGACTTTAGAGGAAGAAGATATATAGAGAGAATAACAGAATGTATTCCAATAGAAAACAAAAATGAATATACATTTGACCATAGAAATGAAAAAACACTTGAAGGAAAGCTAGATAAATTTATGGATAATGCAACACGTTACTTTGGAAAGATTACAGATAGAGAGACATATAAATATGTAAATATACTAGAATATGTAGATGATAGCTATGTAATAACAAATAAAATTTCAGACACAAACTTAATAGAAATGAGAAATAATATGGATGACTCTGACATAGAGGACTTTGATAAATTCGTAGAAGAAAACTGGGGTGTCAGAATAAAAGATGGGTATGCAGGAGTAGAAGAAATAACAAAAAAATCTACTGCAAAAACAGAAAAAACACAAGCTAAGGCAAAAAGACAAACAAAAACTGCCAAAAAATAAATTATGAGCGAAGGTTAAGGAGGTGCTAAAACTAACATGTCGAACGAGGTTTTAATGTACATACTAAGTGTTGCAATTGTTGCATTTGTAGCTATAATTGTAGCCTTTGTACTTATAAATAAAGCACTGAATAAAGGCGAAAGAAAATATTTAAGAGAATTAAGAAAAGGAACAGAGAGTAATAAATTTTCTTCAGAAATATTATATCAGAAGTTATATGTTATATATGCAAAAATACCAGGAATAAAAAGGTACTTATTTAAATTAAGAAGAAAATTAGAAATAATAAACATTGAGGACGAATATAAAACCAGAAGACAAGCTTCTTCAATAATTACAAAAGCATTACTAATAATTATACCACTAACTATTCTAATTATATTAATTGCAAAATCGAATCCTTTACTTTTAGGAATACTTATAATATTTGAAGTATTTATGATAGATACAGTAATTGATGGAATGGTTGGAAAACTTGACAACAAGCTTTTAAAACAGCAAGTAGAATTTTTTTCAGAAATAAGACATGCTTATCACGAATTTAACATGGTAGAAGAAGCAATATATGAAGTATCTCAAAATGATGAACTAGAGGTGTCAAGACAGGGAGAAAAAATATATGAAATACTTATATCAGATGACCCAGAAGAAGAGCTAGAAAAGTATTATGATGTAGCACCAAATAGTTATTTAAAAGAATTTGCTGGAATATCATACTTAACACGTGAGTTTGGAGATAGAAAAACAAATGATGGAGCATCACTTTATTTAAAAAACTTAAATAATATAACACAAGAAATGCAAATAGAAATCTTAAAAAGAGACAAGCTAGACTATGTATTCCAAAGTTTGTCAGTAATATCTGTATTACCAGTATTATTTATAGAGCCATTAAAAAATTGGTCACTTTCAAATTTCAGTTTTACAACAAGCTTTTATAATGGAAAAATGGGATTGATTATACAAATCTTATTAGTGGTATTGACACTTGTATGTTATCTATTAGTTAGAAAAGTAAAGGATACAACAACTACTAATATGATAAATTCACAAAATCCATGGCAACAAAAATTATATAAAATACCATTTATAAAGAAATTCGTAAATTTATTTATACCTAAAAAAGGAACAAAGCAATATAGAACACTTACGCAATTATTAAAAGATGCAGCCTCTAAACAAAAAATTGAATGGATATATGTAACAAAACTTGTGCTGATTGTAGTTACCTTTGTCGTATCGCTATTATTAATGAACCAAGTACATAAAGTTGCAATAGACTACATATATACAGAGCCAACAGCAAATTATAACATGTTAACAATGTCAGAAAGACAAGAGGAGGAAGCAAGAAGAACAACTTTAAGAGAAAACAAAATCTTAGACCAATTTAGAGGACAAGCAAATGTAACAGAGGCAGAAATACGAGTTGCAGTAAGATTTGCAGAAGATTATAAGGAGGCAACAGCTAAAGAGATAGAAACAGCAGTAAGTAGTATATATACAAAGCTTCAAACAATAAATAGCGAATATATAAAATGGTTTGAGGTGCTGATAGCATTAATATTTGCTACAATTCGGATATATGGCACCAACCTGGATATTATATTTCCAAAAGGTGTTAAGACAGCTAGAGATGGAAGACGAGGTTATGCAATATCAAACAATTATCCTTATGCTTATGAAAATTGAAAGAGTAAATGTAGAAATGATATTAGAATGGCTAGAAAGATATGCAAACATCTTTAAAGAGCCAATTACAAAATGTGTTAATAACTATGAAGCAGGTGCATGGGAGGCACTGGAGGTGCTTAAAAATGATATATCATATCCAGATTTCATTCGTATTATAGAAAGCATGCAAGCAGCAGTTGAAAAAATACCAATAAGAGAAGCATTTGATGAGCTTGATACAGAAAGAGATTATTATCAGGAAAAGAGAAAAGCATCAAATGAAAGATTAATTTCAAGAAAAGGAATGATAGGAAAAGCAATAGGCTTTGCACCAATGGTAGTGCTATTTATTGGATATTTAATAGTACCATTAGTAGCAATAGGAATTTTCAGTATGACAGATACCTTTAGTACAATGGGTGGAATGATGTAAATATAAATAAGGAGGAAGGAATATGGAGAATGCATCAAAAGCATTAGTAATTGCAGGAAGTATATTAGTCGGAATAGTAACTATATCCATATTCTACTTCATGTTTGGTAGAGTAAGCGAAATGGTTGGAGACATAGAGCCAAATACACAAGCAGATGCACTTACAGCTTTTAATAAAGGCTTTGAAGCCTATAACAAAAAGACAATGTATGGTACAGACATAATAAGTGTAATAAATAAAGCAATTGATAATAATAAGCAATATAAAGTTGAATATGGAGTAAATTCACAAGATAAAACCTTCTTAGATTATTACGTAGATGTTGAATTTATAATATATGAAAGAAACAGTAGCAATCAAAGAATTGATCAAAAGAAGACAAAGTCATATAAGCTTAGTGAGGATTATATACATACAAACAAAAATAATAGTGATATATGGAAATTATATTTAAAAAAAGCACTAGATAAAGACGATAGTGATAGTTTCCGTTCATTCAAATTTGCTGGATTTAGATGTACCCGGAGTAATATATCAAGATAGAGATAGTGTGGCACCTGCACATCAATCAGCGATAGGAAGAGTTAAAAAAATGACATTTCATGAAATTTGGTAAAAAATGGAGGATTACATATGGAGAATGCATCAAAGGCACTTATCATGGCAGGAGGACTTCTAGTGGGACTTATTATTTTTGCAATATTTATATATGAAATAACAATATTTTCGAGTACGTCACATGAAATTAGTGAGATACAAAAACAAGAAGAAATAAAAAGCTTTAATGCTAAATTTACTAGATTTGCAAATAAAAATGAGCCATATGCTCAAGAAAATGAAGATGGAACTACAACAACAATATATACAGGTTATTTAGGAAGAAAAAATGCAATATCAGTTCAAGATTTTGCAACATTGTACAATATGGCAATGGAATGGAACAAAAACAACCCAAGTGAAAAAATAAAAATAACATTAATTCGGACAAGCTACTGGCTCACATTCATCTGCTAGTTTAAAAATACCAATAGTACGAAATTACCTAGAAAAACTCATATCAGTTGAAAATGTAAAAATTGAAAAGTTATTTGAAGAACTAAATGGACCAAATAATGAGGTAGAGTTATTCTATTTTGAGCTTTCTTCAGTTGTTAATGCAGGAAATGGAATAGGAATATCATATAATAGTGTTACAGGTAGAATAGAAGAAATTAAAGTAAAATTTGGACGAATTACTTAGAAATTTTTGGCTAATACTATAAAAAAGTTGCAAAAATAAACATAAAGTGTTATAATATAGAAAGGAAAGTTATGAAAAAACCTATATTAATTGGGAGTTTAATACTAATTTTAATAATATTAGTAATTGTAGTTAATATAAGTAGCAATAATATGAAGGCAAATGAAATATCAAAATTTAATTTAGGGTTTGAAAGCTACGAGAATAAAACATTACATGGAGCAGATATATTAACAATAATAAATAAAGCAATTGATAATAATAAAGAGCATAAGCTTGCAAAAGACGAAAAAGGGAATTATATAGACGATAATAAATTTTGTATAAGAATAGAACTAATATTACTAGCAATAGATGAGGATAATAATATAAAAGAAGTGACATATCCAATGGAGACATTAGAAAAAGCAGGACTTGATGGATTTATTTCTAGCTTTTCACTAACAGATTTTAAATATGAAAAAATAGAATATAATAGTGAAAATAGAGTATCAAAAATTTTAGTGAAGCAACTAGAAATATAGAAAAAATTGACATTAATGTTGACATTATAGAAAATAATGTTAAAATATTATAGATAGAGATAAAAAAAGAGCTAAAATACAAAGGAGGAATTTTTATGGAGAACGCATCAAAAGCTTTAATTATAGCAGGCGCTATATTAATTTCAATAATTTTAATAAGTATAGGAGTAATGGTAGTAAACTCTGGACAACAATTGGTAGATACAGCAGGAGCTAAAATGAGTCAACAGGATTTGCAAGCATATAATGCAGACTATGTAGGATATATAGGTGAACAAAGAGGCTCAACAGTTAGATCTTTAATCCAAACTGTACAGTCTAATAACTCTACAAACAAAGACCTTCAAATAAAAGTAACAGTAGAATCAGAATCTAAGGAGGGACAAGAGGTATCAACTTTAATTTCTAAAGTAAAACCATCAACAACTTATGAAGTATCTGTTAATTATTCAGATGCAGGTAGAGTTAACGAACTTGTAATATCTAAACCAACTACAAAATAAAAGCTTTGAAAGGACTTAAAAAGTATGGAAAATGCAGCAGACGCTTTAAAGATAGCATTTGGAATATTCGTATTTTTGTTAGCTTTTACAATACTCTTTCATAATGCTTCACTTGTAAAATATGTAGCAGATGCCATAATTGCAGGTTCAGATAAATCTAATTACTATACTTATATTCCAAATGATACAACAGACGTTTTGAGTAAAGACGTAAATGGAGTAGTAAATAGGATAGTAACAATAGAGGATATGATACCCACAATTTATAGGTATTCTATTGAAAGTTATGGAGTTACAATTATAGACAAGGATTGGAATATAGTTACAAGATTTGACAAAGAAACAGAAAATATGTGCAGTAGCTTTAATAATGCAGGTATGACAAATGAAGATAAGCAAAACCTAATAAAAGAGCTTAATACCTTTGTGCTAGAGCCAATAGGAATGCCAGAGCATAAACTTTTAAAAACTCCTGACGACTTAAAGAACTTATTTGAAAGAATATATAAACAAAATCCATCAACACGGAGATCAAATGACTTATGAATGCCCATGGCATGGAGTAGATGCTTGGATTGCACAAAGAATTGATTCAGATATGTCACGGAATACAAGTTAGGTTTGACTTATCTAATTTAGGAATTCAATCAACAAATAGTACAGCTAAAAACCATGTGCCATGTGTAGATGGTGGATTAATAGAAAAATATAAAGGTAGTATGACAAAAGAGCCTACTAAATTTAGAGAATATGTGATAACACATGATTCAAACTATCCAACAAAGGATGAAGCTGGAGACTCATATTTTATAGGAGATAGCAGTTCACAAATGAGAGAAACTATAAAAAGAGAAATTATATATGTAGAAATATAGATTAAACATAAAGGAGGGGGAGAAGCATGGGAGATTCATTAACAATAATTGTAGTAATTATACTTGGTGCTATATTGATGTTTGTGTTTCCAATGTCAGCAATGTCTGAACGCAATGACGATATTGCTCAGCTTACAGTTGATACACTTATAACTGATTTTGTTAATACTGCAAGAAATACAGGAAAAATTACAGCTGCAAGCTACGAC
>CARDEQ010000011.1:0-17717 GCA_948958005.1 uncultured Clostridia bacterium | reverse complement strand
GTAGAGATAATTTGCATATTTATAGTGGAAATGATGACCAAACTATACCTATACTTTCACTTGGTGGAATTCGGTGTTATATCAGTTTTATCAAATATTATGCCAAAACAAACTTCAAAAATGGTTCATGACTTTTTAGAAGGAAGCATTGAAGATGCACGCAGGTTTCAACTAGATAGCTTACATCTTACATCTGCCTTATTTTCAGAAGTCAATCCAATTCCAGTTAAAGCTTCTTTAAATCTGTTAGGATATAATTTTGGTATCCCTAGACTTCCACTTACTGAAGCTACTGATAAAACTAAGGAAATTCTTAAAACTGAAATGAATACTCTAGGAATTTTATAAAATTTATACCAGAGCTTGCAAGCTCTGGTATTTTTTCTAAACCAATTTTGCTAAGAGTTGATAACAAAATTGAATATATTTAATTAAAACTTTTCAAAATTTTAAGCTTTTTTTATCTTTACAGCAATTACTGTCATATCATCTTTGGCAATTCCAACTCCATTATCAATTGATTGAGAAAGCAAGATATTAGCTATTTTCTGCACATTGTCTGTTTCAATTTCTTCTAGCAGATTTTTAATCCAAATTTCTTTATTTTCATACTCAATATTTGACTCTAAAATTCCATCAGAGCACATTATAATTATATCTCCATCATTCAAATCCTTATCATATACCACTAAATCTACTTGGTCTAAAATTCCGAGCAGGAAGTGAAATAGACTTAACAACATTTACTTCTCTTTTATTCTTTATAAAAGTTGGACAAGCCCCATTTTTCATAAACTCCATATTACCTGCAAACAAATCCAGTATAGCAACATCAAGTGTTGCATAACTATCCTCTTTAGAATTAATATACATACTGCTATTTATAAGCTCTAAAGATGTATCTTTATCAAATCCACTGCTAAGCATTCGACTAAGCATATTTACAGCAACTTGACTCGATTTCCTTGCCTCTTTTCCACTACCCATTCCATCACTAATTGCAACCAAATACTTTCCATCATCAAGTCTTGTTTGAACACTTGAGTCACCCGATGCAGGTGAGCCACTTTTAGTCTCAGACGCAAATCCTATTTGTACTATAAACTTGTCCTTAGAAACATATACTTGCCTATGTAAATTTTTATTATCTTGAACATTTCCAAAATCCTTTTGAAGTACAATTTGAGTCTTAAGCACCTTTGAAAGTATAGACTCAATTTCATCTACTTCATATTCTTTATCTTCTTTTACAGATATATATATATTTATCTGAAATCTTCCATTCTTATTTTGTTCCAGCTTAATATCTGCAATATCAATATCCCTTTGTTCTGCTAATATCTTAATTTCTTGTTTTTCAGTTTCAAATCCGCTCTCGCCAAATTTATATATCGACTGAGCCACATTTGATATAGCCCTTGAAACTCCATCTAATTGACTTGATATAACCTTTTTGTTCTCCTTCATTTTTTGCTTCCAAAGGTTATTTATCCTCCCTATTTTATATGTATCATTAATAAGTCTAACTACTTTATTTATATCTTCTTCTATTTTCATATTAGTATCAAAATCTTCAAATCCCAGCACATACTCATTACGTTTTTCTAAAAGATTTATAATATCTCCTTTAGATATACTCAAATTTTCCGTCAGAAGCTCAAAAATATCACTAGTTAAACCATTATCTTCATTTATTAAATCCTCATACAAAATATTTTCTTGCATTGTCTCTAGCTTTTCTTCCAGAGCTTCAATAAATAACTTTTCACTCTCATTATCCTTAACTTTACTTTCTTCTTTATAATTTCTTGACATCTCATGTATTGTCTCAGAAACTGTATTCAATTTTTCAATTGTATCTGTGCTCGCAGTCTCTAGCATATGAGCAGTACCAACTGGTAAATACAAATCCTTCCCAAAGAACTCAGCAACGTTTATTTGAATTTTCTTTGGAACCAGCAAAAGCCCTAAAGATGCAACAATTATTTCCTTCAAATATATTATCTCCTGTGTATTTCCATTTGAAACATAAGAAAGGGCAATATTCCCTGCAATAAATCCAACAATAACCCCAATTTTTCCAAATCTGCTCAAGAAGCCTGCAATCATTCCGAGATAAAGCAAAAGATGCAACCAATAGCTGTGAGCTTCCACCAATTACTCCAAGCACTGCCCCAATAGTAATTCCGCTCGTCCCACCAATCAGTATACCCTTTTTCCACCCCAAAACTAAAACTATAAGAATACACAGTACAGTTTTTATTTCAAATCCAAAAATTTGAAGTCCACCAAACGCAGTAATTGCAATAGCGAGCATTAAGCTTGCCCCTACTACCTCTTCCACTGTAAATACCTTTGTTAGTCCATATTCACTTATAACAATCAATGAATTAGAAAATATCTTGTAGAATATATAAGTTATAACAGCTGTTGTAATTCCAACAAACAAATCATAAAGTAAGAATCCTCTGAACCATATTTGAAGCACTTGAACCAAAACAACACTTGCCAGTACATATTTCCCGAGTTTTCTTCTCTCACTTTTATATTCCTCTTCATACCATGGTTTGAAAAGCAATACCATTCCAATAAACACAAGCGCAGTAAAAATATATGTGAGTGCTTCTCCACCACCTATACCTATCAATGTACCAACAAGTGAAAAAGCAAAAACAATTCCTGCTGGAAGCCCATTTGAAAGTGCCGCTGCAAAAATTGCTAGTGCGAACGGTGCAATCCCATTGACAGTACTAACCATTGAAAGCATTAATGATATTATATATACTAATACATTTTGTTTTGTAAAAGCCTTTTTTAAACTCTCTTTTATATCTATTTTCTCGCCAAAATGCGAATTTTCTACAATTGTATCTACTTTTTCTTCCTCAGTTATATTTTGAAACATCCTTTTACCACCCTCTAACCTTTTTATCTAAGTATACAAGCTTTCCTTTGCAATGTTTGTCAAATCTGGTACTTTAGGCAAAAAAGTTTTTTACATTTTGTGATATATTAATCTGTTTTAAATCATAAAAAAACAGATTTCGATTATAATTTTATAATATATTGTCACATTTTGCAATATTTAATTAAATATTTTCTACTATACTCATGTCATCAAAAGTTGTAACTTTAATATTGGAATAATCTCCTTCAATTACCTTTATCTGATAGCCACACTTTTCAAGTACCATGCAGTCATCCGTTATACTCTCATCATTTAAATCAAATTTTTCATGGGCATTTTTTAAAATATTCCTATCAAAACATTGAGGTGTTTGGATAAGCCACGTATTTTGCCTGTTTGTCGTATTTTGTACAACATTACTATTGTCACATATCTTAATCGTATCTTTAGACTTGACAGCAATTGTTGTACCCTTGAAATTTTCCATTTCTTCTAAGGATTTATCTATATATGTAAGCTTTATATTAGGTCTTGCTCCATCATGAATTACAACATAGTCCGCTGTTGTCTGACTTATCGCATTATATACAGAGGCCTTTCTTGAAGCACCTCCATATACATATTTTACAGATTTATTTAACTTCATAGTATTTACTATGTTTTCAAAATACTCCTTTTCTTCCTCCTTTATAACTAAAATAATGTCATCAACTTTATCCGCAGCATTGAATGCCTCAACACTATACTCTATAATAGGCCTTCCTTTAACTGTAAATAAATTTTTATTTTTGTTTTGTCCAAATCTTGTACTATTTCCTGCTGCAAGAATTATACCTGTTACCTTCATATTATCTCTCCTATCTTGTTATACTGAAATATGCTTCATACTCTTTGCTTAAACCTTTAAATGCATCTTTAGCAATTTTCCTATCCTCAAAAATTCCATATACACAAGAGCCACTACCTGTCATTAATGCACCCATAGCACCTTGTTTAATAAGCTCTTCTTTAATCCATGTAATATTATAAACACTACCTTCAAAAACATTATATAAATTATTTGCAATCTTCTGTATATCTCCACTTTCAATAGCTATCTTCATAAGCTTAGAATTATAAGCCTGTTCTATCTCATTTGTATTATCTAACTTTTCATACATCTCCTTTGTATTGCAAGAAAAATCTGGCTTTATTAAAACAATATAATATTTAGAATTCTTTTTTATCTCCTCTATTTCCTCACCAATACCTCTTGCAATTAATGGGCTTTTTATAAAAGCCGCTGGCACATCTGCTCCTAATTTCTTTCCTATCTCTTGCATTTCAGAAATAGTTAGACTTAAAGAAAACAGCTCATTAACACCTTCTATAAAGCTTGCGCAATCTGCACTTCCCCCTCCAAGTCCGTGCTTGCATTGGAATGCTCTTATTTAAAATAACATTTAATTCAGTAATTTTCGGAAACCTTGCCTTTAATTCTTGATATGCTTTATATATAATATTGTATTCTCCTGAAATTTCAGCAACATTAGAATGTACTGTTATTCCATCTTCTCTATTTCCCTTTTTAATATAAAGCTCATCATATAGACTTATCTTCTGAAAAACAGACTCTATATTGTGATAACCATCTTCTCTTTTATTTAAAACATTTAGAGTTAAATTAATCTTAGCCCTTGCTTTTTTATAAATTAACTTCATATTTTAATCTCCCACGGTCAAAATGCATGTTACTGCAATCCCTTCTCCACTTCCGAACAGCAGTTAAGCCCTCTCCTGTTGTTGCAGTAATTCCCACCTGATTTTCTTGTATATTCAATATCTCAGCAATACTTATTCTCATATCGTTTATTTTAGGTGAAATCTTAGGATGCTTTGCTTCAATACTAATTGAGAGATGTTCAATTTTATATTCTAAGTCCTCTAATGCCTTTTTTAAATATTCTCTGCTATTTGTAACTCCGAATACTGCACATCTTATCTGCAACCTCCCCCAAAACATTCCTACAGGTTATTCCAGAAATAGCATTAGTAACAGCATGCAAAACTACATCTCCATCGCTATTAGCTGACATTCCCTGCTCCCCTTCAAATAACACTCCTCCTAAAATTAAAGGCTTATTTATATTATTCGTCTCAAACCTATGACTATCCTGCCCAATAGAAACCTTCATAACTCCATCCTCTTTCTTTTTTCATATTGTATCACATATATCATAAATTTACTATATAAAATTAATTATAATTTGTATTTTTTTATGTAATTTCACTGTATAGTTTTATATAAAAAATGTTGTATCTTTTTTTATTTTATGGTATGATATTATAAAAGGGTATGTATTATATATACAAGGAGGAATTTTTATGTGGATAGCAATACTTATAGTATTAGTACTAATCATTCTTTGGGCTATTGTTACTTACAATGGATTAATTAGAAAAAAATTAAAAACAGAAAATGCATGGGGACAAATTGACGTTCAACTTCAAAGAAGATTTGATTTAATCCCAAATCTAGTTGAATGTGTCAAAGGATATATGGCACATGAGCAGGACGTTTTAACTAAAGTCACAAAACTTAGAACTGCATGGGCTGGTGCAAAAAACGTAGATGAAAAAGTTGACCTTGACAATCAACTTTCTGGAACTTTAAAAACCATCATGGCAGTTTCTGAAAATTATCCAGACTTAAAAGCAAACCAAAATTTTTCAGAATTACAAGAGGAGCTTAGAAATACAGAAAACAAGATATCTTACTCAAGACAATTTTATAATGACAGTGTGACAATGTATAACACAGCACTTTCATTATTTCCAAGTAGCATTATAGCTTCAATGTTTGCCTTCAAACCTCAAACATTATTTATTGTAAAAGATGAAGAAACTAGAAAAAATGTTAAAGTAGACTTTGGTAAATAAAAAAGTAAAAGCTAGCTTAACATCTTGTTTTGGCTAGCTTTATTATTTACCTAGTAAGGAGGATTTATATGTACGAGGATATTCGTTCTAATAAAATCAAATCAGGTTTAATAATATCTATATTTATAATAGTAATAACATTGATTGTTTATTATATATGTATGGCATTCAATTTGGGAATTTTCTCTATTGTATTTGCACTAATATTTTCAATAATCTCAGCATGGATTTCCTATTATAATAGTGATAAAATAATTTTAGCAATGTCAGGTGCAAGACCTGCAACACATGCAGAAAATCAAAAATTAGTTAATATACTAGATGCCTTAGTTGTAAGCTCAGGAATTGGTGTAACACCAAAACTATATATAGTAGATGACCTGC
Organism: uncultured Clostridia bacterium; assembly: GCA_948958005.1. Classification (GTDB taxonomy): domain Bacteria; phylum Bacillota; class Clostridia; order TANB77; family CAG-508; genus JAAWPK01. The sequence goes on along the minus strand of CARDEQ010000011.1, from coordinate 11,506 downwards.
AGCCAAACGCATTTGCAACTGGAAGAGATCCAAATCACTCTATAATTTGTGTCACCACTGGTCTTCTAAACAAATTGGACTATTATGAACTAGAAGGCGTAATAGGTCATGAGCTTGCACATATAGCAAATTATGACATAAGACTTTCAGCTATATTAACTGTAATGGTTGGATTTGTAGTAATGCTATCCGATATTTTTACAAGGTCATTTATTAGAAGAAGCTCAAGAAACAGTGATAACAATGGAAATGCAATTCTAATGTTAATAGGTCTAATTTTCCTAATCCTTTCACCTATATTTGGAAAGCTTATACAGCTAGCCTTTTCAAGGCGTAGAGAATTTTTAGCAGACGCAACCTCTGCAAAATATACTAGAAACCCAGATGGACTAATATCTGCATTAGAAAAAATCTCTGGAGACCCAAATGAGCTATCAAAAGCTAATAAATCAACTGCCCATATGTATATTGCTTCTCCATTTAAAGACAAAAAAATAGAAAAATCAAGCATTTGGTCTACACATCCTAGTCTTGATGAACGTGTAAATGCACTTCGTAACTTGAAATAACTTTTTATTTGTTACCCAAAAAAATCTACAAGCAATAAACACGTATAGCATTATCATAAGTAATTTCAGCAATCTCCTCCAGGGTCCTCCCCTTTACAGAAGCAATCTTCTCTGCAACATAGTGCACATTACGTGAATCATTTCTCTCTCCCCTATGAGGCTCAGGACTAAGATAAGGACAATCTGTTTCAATTAAAATTCTATCATCTGGTACCATACTAATTATATCATTTGCATTCTTAGAGCTTTTATAAGTTATTGCCCCAGCAAATGATATATAAAATCCTGCCTCTAAACCTGTCTTAACTAAATCTTTATTCAATTGGCAACAATGAAGAATCCCACATTTAGCAGGCCCTTCTTCATTTTTTAATATATCAATAGTATCCATAATAGCATCTCTTGAATGTATAATTATTGGCAATTCCAGCTTATTTGCCAAGCTAATCTGCTTTAAAAATGCATATCTTTGCAATTCCTTTGTATCCTGTACCCAGTGATAATCAAGTCCAATCTCCCCTATTGCAACATTTTTCTCATATTGTGCAAGCACTTCTATCTTCCCTATCTCAGCATCAATTTCCTTCTTACTCATGCTTATTTCATTTGGATGTATTCCGCACAGCTGAGTAAATAAATTCATATTTTTTTGCAAGTTCTATAACCTGCTTAGAATTTTCTACATTATCTCCGAACAGCAACAGTATTAGTTACTCCCGCTTCATATATAGCCTTTATTACATCTTCTCTATCTAAATCAAACCTTTCATCATTATAATGAGAATGTGTATCAAATAATCTCATTTTAGTTATCCTCCCAAAGCGCAACAACATTTGCCACTGCATATTCTTTGCAGTGTGACAAACTTATTTCAATATTCTTTATCCCTTCAACTTTATTAGAAATAAAATTTACTTTCGGTCTTCCATTACTATCATTCAAGATTTCAACATCATTCCAAGATATATCAAACTTATTATTTAACCTATCAGATATAGCTTTAAAAATCGCCTCTTTTGCAGCAAATCTAGCCGCATAATGCTGATATTTTACATTATGCTTGCTTTCACAATACTCCACTTCAGCTCTTGTATAAATCTTATCTAATGACTTCTCCATTGAATCATCTACAAGCTTTTTTATTCTATCTATTTCAATTATATCTGTCCCACATGATATATCCATTTTCTCATTCCTTACTTTAATTTATATAAATTTATAAAGTTAACTATATTAGTTATAACAGAAGCCGCAAGCAATACAAGTATTAATTTATTTAACATATCGCTATCCTTCATTTTAAATCCCTTATAAACAACATCATATTGCTCTTTTACTTTTTCATATATTGCTCCCAATTCTAAAGCTTCTTTTGCAGCTTTAAATATCAGACCTCCATTGTCATTATTGGTAATCTCATGAACCCATATATCATTTGTAAAGTCTATAAACCTTTTTGCCGCTCTTGTCCCTTTAATTCTACTCTTGAAATCATTTAAAAGCTTCGCAAAATAAAACTTTTGATACAACGTAAATATATATGTATATAAATATTCATTCTCAAACTCAAAAGGCAAATTTGTATAATTAACAGTGTTTATACTAGAAGTGAGAAGATTCACGCCCGCTTTGCTTATCCCCACCTTTGTATAATCTCCAAGGCTTGCAATTCTAAGCTTATCATTTATAAATTCTGAATTAAACTCTGAATTAAGCACATTTGCAAATTTAAAAAACTCCTTTTCAATATCTTCAAATGGTTTGTTATCATTCCAATATTCTTGATCTAAACAAACATATGAATATGTCAAAAATCTATTTACATCTATATCAAGCTTTTTAGCATTCTGCATCCCACAAGTTATCTCTTTAATCAAATCTGAAAGCCTTTTTATATCACCAAAAGTGCTTGTCTGTATCTTTATATTCCTATATTCTTCATAATTTGCGACCTCAGAATTTATACCTCTAAACTTAACATTAAAATTTAAAAGCTCTGCAAATTTATTTGTATCCTCTATATTAGCCTTTAGTAGCAAAAAACATATCCCAGTCTGAAAGCAAACCAACTCTATTTTGTCTATCTTGAAAAAGATTCCCTCCTCTTCACCTGTCTTTGCTTGCGCATCCTCCCCTATCTTGTACTCAAACATTACACATGGAGAATTTCTAAATAAATTATCTCTAAGAGTATTATCAAATGCGTTATTATCCTTTGATAAATTAAAACTTTTAAAAAGATAATCTCTAACAGTTGGTAAGAAGAAATTGAATATACTCAAATTCTTTTCCTTCTCAAAAAATTTAGGTATATATTTCTCGCTATTCATAAGCCCTTGTATATATCTTTTGTATCCACCTTCTTTTATGATATAAGGATATATAAAATAACTATAATTATACTTCATCTTTAGTTCCATAACATATTCCTTTCTGGCTTAAGCATCTAAATAGTAATTCGCATTTGTATCTTCACATAAGTGCCAAGCACCAACAAAGTCTATTCTTTTGTTATTATCTAAATTATACTTAGGTTCAACAACAACCTTGCCATTCAAATCAATTGAACCCCATAAGCCCTCCTTCTTAATACCTGCATACCCACTTATATTTTGCTCCGTTGCATCATCATATTGATAATCAACAACAACCTTGCCACTTGCATCTATAAATCCATATTTTCCATCCTTTTTACTCAAAAATAGCTTATTTGAAGTCAAAACTTCAGATGCTGCTCTTTCCTCAAACTTAAAATTATAATATTTGTACTCATCATTTATGCTAACTCTAATATATCCCTTTGAAGTATTTATTTCTTTGATATCTCCAACTATCTTTTCTTCAATATTCGAATTATATACTCTTGAAATCTCTTTTCCATTCTCCACGTAATTTGCAACTATGCAGTCCCCAGACGCAATATATTCCACATTTTTACTTTCAATAGGCAAAGCCACATTTCCATCAATATTTACAATACCATATTTATCGCCTTTTTTAGCTATAAAAGAATTTTCATTAGTGCCTTTTAAACTGTCATAATCAAAATCTATTCTAGTTTGTCCATCCATACCAACAACGCCAAATTTTCCATTAGAATTTTTGGCAACTATATTATCCTTATTTATTTCTAATATATCCTCAAACTCTTTATTTACCTTCTTTTCTCCTGCTTTATTTATGACGATATATTTTCCATTTTCCTTAACAGCATAAAGATTTTCTCCACATATTCCCTTTATTTCTTCATACTTTGTATCTAAAATTTTGCTTTTATCGAAGCCAATAATTCCATATTTATTGTTTTCGTCAACTACTATATAACCATTTCTATAATCATTACCAACTCTTTCAATCCTTTTGTAATTTATATCAATAACTATATTACCAGAATCGTCACAAAGTCCATATTTTCCATCTTTTTCTATTACCAAACTATTCTCTACTCCAAAAATAGGATTTATATTAGAATATTCAGTATTTAATAGCTTCTTCCCTGAATAATTTATAAGTCCATATTTTCCATCCTTTTCAACTTTAAAAACATTTTTTTCATACCAAATATTATGATTATCATCATAATTTGCAATAGCTTCTATTTTATTATAATCTTTAATTATTTCCTTACCCTTTTTATTAATAACCTTAGTCTTGTAATTGTTATTTCCATAGTCTACCTCATATGTACATATAAAAATATCTTGCATAGCATCAGGTATAACTATCATCTCATCATAAGTAGGTTTGATAATTATATCACCATAAGAATCTATTACTCCCCACTTTCCATTATCATATATGGTATAATAGCACACATTTTCTATCTTTCCAGCTAAGCTTTTTGAATTGCTGCTTAGAAGCTTTACAATCCCAACAATACATGCAATAATTAGTATAAAAATTAAAGCAACTCCAAATACCTTCTTCATATTCAACTTAGGTCTACCATCATATCTTCTGCCATTTTTTGCCATATATAATCACTCTTTTCTAAAACTGACTTAGCAACAACTAAATAATAAAAATATTTAAGCTATTGTAAAACTCGTCATAATTATCTAATAAAATTTGTATTTTAAATATATCATATTTTTTCAAACTCTTCAATGATTTTTTAACCTTTTTATTAAAATTTTTAAAATTCCATTCCTTTATAATATTTCCAAGCTAAAACTCTCTCAGCCATCTCATTTATTCTTTCCTCACTTATCCTACCGTTCTTCTAATGCAATTTTAACCTCATTTATACTCTTTTCGTAATCTGTAACAATTATCAAATCATTTCCTGCTAAAACAGCTTTGACAACAGCATCTTCCTCCTTAGAAACTGCCCCCATATATAAATCATCTGTAATTATAATACCACTAAATCCAAGCTCCCTCCTCAAAATCTCATGCACCTTAGTCGATAGTGAAGCAGGACTGTTTGAATCAATAGCATTTACAATATTATGACTAACTAAAACGGCCTCAGCACCAGCCTCTATTCCTGCTTTAAAGGGTGGCAAATCTCTATTTAATATTTCCTCATAAGACTTATTATCAGTAGAACCCCCTGTATGAGTATCTAAATTGCTTCCATACCCTGGAAAATGTTTTAAGGCAAAGGAAACATTAAAAGTCTTGCTAGCACTAATAACTACTCTCGCAAATTCAGAAGTAATCTCTGTATCCTCACCAATAGTCCTTTTATACATATAATCTTTTTCATTAGTAGAAACATCAACAACAGGAGCTAAATTCAAATTAATCCCCAAATCCTGTAAAAATTCTGCCTTTGCTAAAGTATCCTCTTTAATTCTGTCAAAGCCTCCTTCTAAATAAAGCTCCCTAGGAGATTTAAACTTGCTATCAGCAAGTTTATTATTAGAACTAATTCTAACAACTTTACCTCCCTCCTCATCAACAGCAGTCAAAATTGGGATATCAGATACTTCTTGTAGTTCTTCAATTTCTCTTTTTATTTCTTCACGAGACCTCCCCTTAAAATCCCTCTCAAAAAACAAATATCCACCAAGCTTAAACTCCTTCAAAATCTCAGTTTGTTTATCCTCAGGATAACGTACTAAAAAAACCTGTCCAATTTTATCTTCAAGACTAAGCTTAGCACACTTCTTGCGTGCTCTATCCAAAACTCCAGCAAAAATCTCATATTGCATAAATTCTGTATTATTTTCCTCCTCTCCTTGACCACTATCTTCATTTGTGGAATTATTATCTATACTAACCTTATTACTTTTAACCATCATTAAAGCAATAAATACTATAATCATAATAATAGCAATAACCAAAAAAAACTTGCTTTTCATTGAAATACTCCTCCTTCCCTTAGTCTATATAAATCTAGAATTAATATGTATTATATCTCAAACAAAAAAAGATTTCAAGGAATTGCTTTTTCCCCTTATATATGCTATACTTAAATAATCTTAAATTATATGAGCATTTAACTACCTAGGAGGAGAAAATTCAATGAAAACATATATAACAAAAAATGAAGCAGATACTATATCCTTGGCAAAAAGCTTAGCAAAAAATCTAAAGGAAAAAGATATACTTGTACTAAGCCGGAGAGCTAGGTTCAGGAAAAACAAAGTTCACCGAGGGCATACTCTCATATTTTGGTTTAGAGGAAGAAATCTCAAGCCCAACATTCACAATAGTAAATGAATATAAAAATAGCCAAATAACAATCTATCATTTTGATGTATATAGATTAGAAAATCTAGATGACTTCGAAAACATTGGTGGAGAAGAGTATTTTGAAAAAGGTTTATGCATAATAGAATGGGGAGAGCAAATAAAACCAGTGCTTCCAAAAGAGACTATATATATCAATTTTGAAAAAGATTTAATCAATGAAAATATAAGAAAAATAACAATAGAAGGAGCCAATTTATGAAAATACTAGCAATCGAAACCTCATGTGATATACTTTCAATATCATTACTAGAAGACGATAATTTAATATTAGAGTTAACAGAAAACTCACCAAAAACACATTCAGAAGTATTAATGCCACTTATAGACAAATTGTTAAAGGAAACAAATACCACTCTAGAAAGCATCTCATTTTTAGCTTGTGACATAGGTCCTCGGCTCATTTACAGGAATTAGAATAGGTATATCAACAATAAAAGCCTTTTCAGATGCATTAAACATTCCCTGCATTTCAGTATCCTCTCTAGAAGCACTAGCTTACACCATTTGTGAAGATGATGCTTATATCTGTACACTCATAGATGCAAAACACGACAATGTATATGCAGGTGTATTTGAATATTCAAATGAAAAATATGAAAAAATATTTGACTTTTCTTTTGAAAAAATAGAAGACTTTTTAAAAAAATTAACTTCTTTGAAAAAAAAGATATTTTTTGCCGGAAATTGTGGCATACTTTATAAAGATGTGATAAAATCATATTTGAAAAATGAAGTAACTATTTTAGAGGATACTTTTATTTCTTCTAAATATGTTGGAGTATGCGCATTTGATAAATATAACTCAAAGGATTTCTCAACCTCTTTAGGTTTATCTGCACTTTACCTAAAGAAGTCTAGCGCAGAGGAAAAAAATTAAAATGAATATCAGAATAGAAAAAATGCTTGAAAGCCATTTAAATTTAATAGACTTAACCGAATTTGATGATTTTTGGAATATAAACATGTTAGCAGAAGAGCTTTCTCTTTTGTCTTCTTACTATATTATTGCAAAACATGATAACGAAATTATTCGGATTTGCAGGAATTAATATAGTTATAGATGAAGCACATCTTGCTAATATAGTTGTCAAAAAAGGCTTAAGAAAAGTTGGTGTTGGTTCAAAGCTTCTAGAGGAGTTAATTAAAAAGGCCAAGTCCTCTACAAACTCAATTACGCTAGAAGTCAATGAAAAAAATTTACCAGCAATATCTCTATATAAAAAATATGGATTTCAAACCCTTGGCAAAAGAAAAAATTATTATAATAACTCTCATGATGCATACATTATGACTAAATATTTTAATTAATATACATATGTAAAAGAAAGGAACTTAAAATAATGCAAAAGAAAAATGAATTAAGTTATAAAGATTTAAAAAACTATTGTTCAACAGCAAAATTTAATTTTGAAACCACAGCAGAACTTGAGCCAACAGATAAAGGAATTGGTCAAGAAAGGGGAATTGTTGCCCTCGAATTTGGTCTAAATGTGGATGTTAATGGATATAACCTTTATGTAGAAGGACCTAGTGGTGTCGGAAAAACCATGTACACAAAAAACTATCTAGACAAAATCTCTAAAAAGAAAAAAGCACCTTGTGATTGGTGTTATTTATATAATTTCGATAATCCAAATGAACCTATTGCACTTTCACTCCCTGCTGGTCAAGGAGCTGAATTTCAAGAAACTATGGAAAGCTTTATTAAAGATGTAAAAGCAGATATAAATAAAACCTTTAATAACGAAGACTTCGAAAAAGAAAAAGCCTTAATAAAGCAGGAATATGAACAAAAAAGAAGCATTCTTCTAGAAAAGCTAAATAAAGAATCTATGAAGTACGGTTTTGAAGTTAAAACAGCTCAAAATGGTATATATATGATGCCAATTTACGAAGGAAAAACTTTAGAGGAGGAGGAATTTAATAAATTAGACGATAGCATAAAGCAACAATTTGAAGAAAAATCCTCAATAGTGCAAGAACAAATCATGAGCACTATCAGTGAAATAAAGTTAATAGAAAAAGAATCTGAAAAGAAAATTCAAGAATGGCAATCTAATATATCACTTCTAACAGTAAATGTGCATATCAACTATATAAAATCAAAATACAAAAGAAATAAAAAAATTTCTCAATTTTTAGATAATATAAAAAAGGACATAATAAAAAATGTATCACTATTTTTAGATACTCCTGCCTCAACAACAAATCAGCAAACAGCAATGTCAGCTCCACATCGTGAGCCACCTAAACCTTGGCTAAATTATAGAGTTAATCTATTTATTGATAATAGTAAGCTTGAGGGTGCACCAGTTATAATGGACTCAAGTTACACATATCAAAATATATTTGGAAAGCTTGAATACGAGAATTATATGGGCACCTTAAGAACTGATTTCACAATGTTAAAACCTGGTCTTATGCATAAAGCAAATGGCGGTTACATTATATTCCAAGCGGAAGACCTCCTTACAAACCCTATATGCTACGAAACATTAAAAAAGGTTTTACGTATTAAAGAAATTAGTGTAGATAACTCCCTAGAGCAAAGAAATGCTATGGTAATGATTTCACTTAAACCTGAACCTATTCCTCTAGACTTAAAAGTTATTTTAATAGGAAATTCAAATATCTATCATACACTTCTTAGCATGGATCCTGATTTTAGAAAATTATTTAAAATAAAAGTTGAATTTGCGGATGATGCACCGCGAACAGACGAAAACATTTTAAAACTTGCAAGATTTATACATGCCTTTTGTGAAAAAGAAGGTCTACCACATTTAGATAAAAATGCTACTGCAAGAATGATAGAATATGCTTCACGCCTAGCAGATGATAAAACGAAGCTTTCAACGAGATTTAACGACCTTTCACAAGTAGTAACAGAGGCTGGAACTTGGGCACAGCTTTCTCATTCAAAAGTAGTCACAGAGGCTTTTATAAATAAAGCAATTGATGAAAAAATACAGAGAGTAAAAAAATATGATGAAAAATACTCAGAAATGATAAAAGATAACACCTTATTAATCAGTACCTCAGGCTTTCAAATTGGTCAAATAAATGGATTAACAATTATGAGCATTGGAGATTACTCTTTTGGAAAGCCTGCAAAAATAACTGTAAATACATTCACTGGAAAATCTGGAATTATCAATATAGAGCGTGAAGTTGAACTTTCAGGCTCAACTCACTCCAAAGGAGTCCTTATACTAAGTGGATATATTGGAGAATTATTTGCGCAGGATATACCTCTTTCATTATCTGCCAGTATTTGCTTCGAACAATTATATAATGGAGTTGATGGTGATAGTGCATCTAGTACTGAATTATATGCACTTCTATCAAGTTTAGCAGAGGTTCCAATAAATCAGTCTGTTGCTGTTACTGGCTCTGTAAATCAAAAAGGAGAAATTCAACCAATTGGTGGTGTAAACGCAAAAATAGAAGGCTTTTTCCAAGTTTGTAAGATGAGAGGACTTGATGGAGCACATGGAGTTATGATACCGATACAAAATGTTAAAAACCTAAATCTTGCAGACGAAGTTGTAGAAGCAGTTAAAGCTGGAATTTTTCACATCTATGCAGTGTCTACAATAGAAGAAGGAATTGAAGTACTAACTGGAGTACCTGCTGGAAAAAAGGATAAATCAGGTAATTTCCCTGCTGGAACAATAAATTACCTAGCATACGAGAAATTGAAAAAGTATGCAAATATTAGCAAAAAGGCATAAAAATGAGGGGCAGCGCCCCTCATTTTTTGCTGGACATGACAAAAACTCTCAAAAGAAGACTTGCTATAAAATAATCTACTGCCAGAAATGCACTCCAAACAACTCCACCTACCAACTCTTCCCGGATTAATTCGCCTTCTGATAAAAGAAGCTGATAGCACCCTAATAAGTGAATAGAGCACAAAATAAGTCCAACGATAATCGTTTCTTTCGCTAACCGACGTCCCTCCTCCTGGATTACCTTCACAAATTTTTGTTTGTCCATAGTGGCTTTAACCTCCAATTTTCCTTGTTGGAATTATGTATATTATATCACAATATTTTAGAAATATCAATAGCCATATTTTCTGCCTCTAGCCCATACTTCTTTTCTATTTCTCCGACACTTCCATGTTTTATAAACTCGTCGGGATATCCATACTTCTTGAAATTAATTCCCTGTAACCCTGCTTCTATAATAAGCTCCTCTACTCCACTTCCAAGTCCACCTTTTAACAGATTGTCCTCAATTGTTACGACCTTTTTCGTTTTTTGTATAGAAGCAAGAAGCATATCCTTATCTAATGGTTTTAAAAACCTTGCATTAATAACCTCTACACTTTTGTCCATTTTCTCTAGAATATTTGCAACCTGTATTGCCCTTTCTACCATTTTTCCAATCGCAATTATAGTCAAATCCTTTCCTGACTTAATTATTTCTGCCTTTTCTCCTTCTAAACTTTCATAGATATCAAACTTAATACCGCCTTCTCCTCCTCTAGGATATCTAATCACCACAGGCTTTCTAAGTCCGAAGCCCGTACTCAAGCATATTCTCAAGCTCTTTAAAATCTTTAGGTGCCATAATTATCAGATTAGGTACAATTGAAAAAAAGGATAAGTCAAACACACCCTGGTGAGTTTCACCATCATTTCCAACAATGCCTGCTCTATCTACACACATGACAACTCCTAAATTCTGAAGTGCAACATCGTGTATCACTTGGTCAAATCCTCTTTGATAAAAAGAAGAATAAATTGGCACAACAGGTATCACTCCTGCCCTTGCAAGACCTGCTGCAAAGCCGAAGCGCATGCTGCTCAGCAATTCCCACATCAAAAAGCCTATCTGGAAATCTCTCTCCAAACTCTGACAGCCCAGTTCCGTCTTTCATAGCTGCAGTTATTGCAACTATATCTTTATTCTTCTCTGCAAGCTCAATAAGCTTATCTCCAAACACTTTAGAATAATCCTTGCTTTTCTTTTTATTACTTTCACCTGTCGCTATATTGAAATCAGAAGCACTATGAAACCTATCAGGGTTCTCCTCTGCTGGTTTATATCCTTTACCTTTTTTGGTTACAACATGAATAAGCACAGGTCCACTCATACCTTTACTTATCTTTAAAATATTCTCAAGCTTTTCTATATCATGACCATCAATAGGTCCAAAATACTTAAACCCTAAATCCTCAAAAAGCATATTAGGAATAAAAAGTTGCTTAATACTATATTTAAC
>CARDEQ010000010.1:0-17803 GCA_948958005.1 uncultured Clostridia bacterium | reverse complement strand
CTTTAATTCACCTGATTGATAGCTTTCAGAATGTATATAAGAAACTTCTTTTAGCTTCAAAGATGCCTCCATAGAGGATGCATAGTCAACTCCGGCGGCCTACGAAGAATACATCATGCTCCTTATGAATTATACTAGCAAAATCTTTAAGTTTATCAGTATTTTCTAAAATAATATTAACCTTGGCAGGAATTTCCAATAATTCATTTTTCAAATTTTCAATAATATCTTTTTTAGGTAGTTCTAAAGTTTCAGCAAAGTTAATTGCAAGAAGAACTAATAAAGTTATTTGAGATGTATATGCTTTTGTTGAAGCAACAGCTATTTCAGGACCAGCATGCGTGTATAAAGTATAATCAGCTTCACGAGTTATTGAGCTTCCGTATAACATTAGAAAGTGCAATTGTTTTACTGCCACATGCTTTAGCATTTTTTAAAGCAGCGATAGTATCTGCTGTTTCACCTGATTGACTTATGCATATAATTAAAGTATTTGCATCTATAAGTGGTTCTCTGTACCTAAATTCAGATGCAACGTCAACTTCAACAGGAATATCAGTTAATCTCTCGAAAATTGGCTTTACAGCAGCACCAGCATACATTGCAGTACCACAAGCAACAATGTAAATTCTAGATATATTTGATAGGTATTCTTTAGAAATGTTTATATCACTAAAATCACAAGACTTATTAGGAGCTATTCTTGCTCCGATGGTTTCACGTATTGAGATAGGCTGTTCATATATTTCTTTTAACATGAAATCGTCAAAGTTACCTTTATCGGCGCCTTTTGCATCCCAAGTGATAATTTCTGGTTTTCTATCTATAATTTCTAAATTACAATCATAAAAATCAATTTTATTTTGAGTAAGGCTAACTAAGTCTCCATCTTTTAATATAAAGATGTTATTTGTGTATTCTAAAATTGCAGGAATATCAGAAGCGATATATTTTTCGTCACCATTTATACCAATAACTAAAGGGCTATCTTTTCTTGCAACTATGATTCTTTCTGGTTCAAATTTTGATATAATACCAAGAGCAAAACTGCCCTTTAAATCCTTCATTGCTTTATTCACAGCAGTTATAAGTTTATCATTAGAGTCCTCTTTTGAGTAATAATAGTCTATGAGGTTTGGTATTACTTCTGTATCAGTTTCTGATGAAAAGGTGTATCCGGCATCAAATAAGAATTTTTTTAATTCTCTGTAATTTTCAATAATTCCATTATGTACAACTGCAAAATTTTCATGTGAGTCTAGGTGGGGATGAGCATTTATGCTAGAAGGCTTACCGTGAGTAGCCCATCTTGTATGTGCAATTCCAATAGTTCCATTTAAACCTTCTATTTTTTCAGAATTTTGCAATTCTTTAACTCTACCTTTGTTTTTTATATGGCAGATTGTGCCATCTTCAATAGTTGCAATTCCTGCTGAATCGTAACCTCTATATTCTAGTTTTAAAAGTCCGTTTATTAATATCGGGCTTGCTTTAGATTTACCAATATATCCTACGATACCACACATACTCATAACCTCCTAAGCTATTTTACCATATAATATTACCATAGAAGGCAAAAAGTAGCAAGTCCTTTTAAAAAGTTACAATAAAATTAAATTTATGACAGTAAGTAATAGTGCACCAGGAATACCTAGAAGGCTTACCAGTATTATAGTAAAGAAATTTAGTCCGATATGAAAATTAAAATAACCACCAATAAAATTAATAAGTAAAATAAGGAGTGCACCAAGGATTGAGTTTAACAAAAGTTTACCGAACAAACTTAAGTGGCACAATAAAAATTCTACATAATACAAAAATAATACAAATTCCTGACAAATAGGTTAAAACATTAATAAATTCCATTTTTGTTTATCTCCTCGTCCTTTTTAATACATGCTATGAAACAAAAATGGAATTTATGCTAAATTGCTAAATCAGAATTTTTAATTTCTATTTGGTCAAGCATACTTACCAACAGCCCGAGATTGCTTCGCTTTTTTTAGTAAATAGTTGTATTTTGCTTGAGTTGCTTTGATTTGATAAAGGTAATAATCAATTAAGTCTCCGTCTGCAAATTCAAAATTGTGATTTGCCATAATTAAGTCTTCTCTGGTTTTAATTATGCAAGTTATGAGCTCTGAGTTTTGTTCTTTAACTTTTTTAGCTTCGATTGATTCTTTTACATATTTTTCATAAATCATAAGTATATCTTTCCTTTTTTCTAAAAATTTAGTAATATTGTATGCAAAATGGAAAAAAATATACAAGAAATTGAGACTAGTAAATTACTCATGTTCTTGAAACAAATCAAATTCTTGCTTTTTTTTGACGGAAACGATATAATTCATTTATAAACTTAAGAAAAGGCTGGTGAGGGAGATGAGTAAAAGAACTAAACAAATATTAGGCTTGGTTTTTCTTGTGATTTGCATAGTATCAGGGATACTTCTTGAGGCACAAGGGGAGCGAAGTAATATAGAACAAACATCGTGTTTTGATATAGAAGGTATACCAGAATACACTGATAAGATTTATATAACTCTTAATGATAATATACCATATTTTAAAGAAAGTGAATATACTAAAGAGCCATTCGAAAATTATAGTGAGCTAGATAGCTTAGGTAGATGCCGGAGTTGCATATGCAAATGTTTGCAGGGAGATAATGCCTAAGGAAGAAAGAAGGGATATTAGTAAAATAAAGCCAAGCCGGTTGGATACAGGAAAAGTATAATGGAAAATACTTATATAATAGATGCCATTTGATAGGACATCAGCTAGCAGGGGAAGATGCAAACGAATTGAATTTAATTACAGGTACGAATTATTTTAATGTGAGTCGGAATGCTGCCTTTTGAAAATAGAGTAGCAGAATATATAAAAGAGGAACCAAATGGGCATGTGTTATATAGAGTTACGCCAATTTATAAAGGAGATAATTTGGTTGCAAGTGGGGTTGAGATGGAGGCCTATTCGGTAGAGGATAATCGGACAAGGTGTATGTTTTAATGTATATATATATAATGTTGAGCCAGATATTGAGATTGACTATGCAACTCGGTAAAAGTTCAAAAAAGAGGTAAAACTCTTGCAATTTAAGCTAAAATAATATATAATTTTTTTAGTTTAAATCTTGTTGCTATTTTTTCTGAATAGTAATAATTTCCAAGAAAAAGATCAAAATAAGGAGAGGATTTTATTGAACTTAGAGTTATTTAATAAAACACTAGAGAATGCAAGAGAGAATAAAGAAGTAGTAGCCTTTGTGAAGGAGTTATCAAATTATTTGGAAAAGGAGGAGCATAAAATTATGGATATGACAGAGATAGAAGAAAAATATAATCTTAATTATGATTCTGCATTTGAACTAAAGAGAAGACGAAATGAAATTTTAAAAGAATATATATGTGAACAAAAAATTGAAAAATTATACTATGTTTCATATAAAAATCCGGATAAAGATATATATAAGATTATTGAATGTAATCAAAAAGGAGATAATGCTTCTTTTTATTTATCAAAGGAAGCTCTGCCAGATGGTATAGCAGTAGATAAGGTTATTAGTAAAAAAGGAAATCAATTTGAAATAGACGAAGGAACTACAAAAACTATTATAGACAGAATTGAGGAAGGTGCAAAACAAATAGCAAATGAGCAAAATGCAAAATTATTAGGATTTAGAGAAGAAGATGGATTATATCGAGTAGTGGATTTTAGTAATAAGGGTGTTTTTCTTAAGAAGATTAATAATACAAAGATTTTTGAAGAGACTAACATTTCTAAAGAAGTAAAGGATAAAATAGGAAATGATGCAATTCTAAGATACAAAAATGGTAAATATATATATGAAGAAGATTTAACAGATAGATATTTAATTTAAAATGTGTCAAAATGCCCCGTCCCATTTGACCTTTATGTCAATTTGTGGTATAATATATTATATTAATTCTTAGGAAGGAGTAGTAAAATTTCTCGCGTTTTTCTTAGGCAAAATAAAGCAGTTCTATAAAAATTTTTTTTGGAGGAGTCAAAATGAGCTCAGAAAAAGTGCTGAATCAGTTAAAGGATAAGAAGGCCAAGCTTAAGGAACTAAATGTAATGAAAATGTTTGACCGAAAGAATAAAGCAGAATATCAAAAAGTTGCTTAATGCACATTTGAAAAAGCCTACAAAGTAAGGTAAAATCAGTATTGAAAGGTGGTAATAACTATGGAATTAAAAAATGAATATGTTGATGAAAGAACTGGAATAACTTACACACTAAAAGGAGATTATTATTTCCCAAATCTAACAATACCAAAAGACACAAATTTCACTATTGGAAGATATGGAAAGGCACATTTGAGATATATTGAAAAGCATAATATTCCTTTATGTACTGAATTAAGACTAGATGGTAAGTTGAATACCTATTTACATTCAATAGATGAAAAATGCAATTCTCTTTTAGCAAGTATAATAACAAAATTAGCAAAGAATGAGAATGTTACAGAAGAACTAAAAGCAAGTAATCAATTAGAATGGGTTGCTAGAATGAATAATATTAAGGCGAGAGCCGAAGAAATAGTTTATAACGAGTATGTATATAACTAAAAAGAAAAAATTGAATATAAAGGAAATACATAGCCTTATATCTAATGCAAAAAGCATTGATATAGGGTTAATTTTTTTACTAACTGAAAAGCAATATACTTTTCTTCAGCTAGTAAAGGGAAAGGAGGAAAAAGCCAAATGAAAGAACTAGAAATTATTGATGCAGAAACTTTATTATATAACCCTTTAGGGCAAACAGAATTTATTATTGAGAATATTTTACCCATTGGACTACACTTATTTTGTGGAGCTTCTAAAATAGGCAAAAGTTGGTTAATGCTAAAAATATGTTTACAAGTATCAAAAGGAGAGCCTATGTGGGAACTAAAAACAAAAGAAAGTGATGTTTTATATTTATGTTTAGAAGATACATTTGCAAGAATACAAAGCAGACTATTTAAAATAACAGATACAGCAAATAACAGATTACATTTTGCAACATCTACAAGTAAAATCTCAAATGGTCTTATATTACAACTAGAAAGCCATATAAAGCAATTTCCAAATACAAGACTAATAGTTATAGATACATTGCAAAAAATTCGTAATCAAGGAAATGACAACAGTTATTCAAATGATTATGGAGATGTATCAGTTTTAAAAGAATT
This sequence comes from uncultured Clostridia bacterium, assembly GCA_948958005.1. GTDB lineage: Bacteria > Bacillota > Clostridia > TANB77 > CAG-508 > JAAWPK01. Next base: position 12,599 of record CARDEQ010000010.1, on the reverse strand, counting down.
TGCAGACAAATATAAGATAGCAATTATATTAGTACACCATATAAGAAAACAAGGCGATAATGATGTATTCAATAAAGTTTCTGGAACAAATGGAATAATGGGAAGTAGTGATACAACATTTATACTAGATAAAAAAACACGAACTGAAAGCACAGCCACTTTATATATAACTGGTAGAGATGTAGAATATCAAGAATTTGTTTTGAGATTTAATAATTGTAATTGGGAACTAATTAGCAAAGCAACACAAAAAGAAATTGAAGAACAACAGACTCCAGAAGTAATATATAAGGTTGTAGAACTTATGAAAAATAAAACAGAATGGCAAGGCAGTGCAACAGAATTACTAAAAGAACTAGAAGAAAAAGAAATTGCACCAACAGTTATTACAAAAATATTGAATGAATATCACTTTACAAAATTAAAAGAAAATAGCATTGAATATTCTTTATTTAGAAATAGGAACGGAAGAAAAATAATACTGAAAAGAAATGTCATTGATGACAATAATGACAACAATGACAATGATATTGAGATACCAACATTGTCATCAAATAAAAATTAAGGAGGAGTTTATGAAATTTATAGATAGTAAGCATAGAGAATTTTGGAATGAAAAATATAAGGAAATGCAAATAATGGGAAAAACAGATGTGTATTATAAAGCAATAGTTTATACATTAGGAATATGCGAAACAACAAGAGATAATTTTAATAAAATATTTAATTTAAGAACAGGAGAGATAAACATTGATTCAATCAATGGAGCATATCAAACAAGTACGAGTGAAAAAGTAACAAGAATGGCATTTAGTTTATGGAACAGATGTAATTATGATAGTGAAAAAGATATTGAAAATGAAAAAGTTTCCGAGAAATATAATGTGAGTGAAATATTTTGTTGTAGTTATGCACCATATTTCTATGAGGGAATTAAAATAAGATACCCAGAATATACAAAAGAACAAAATAAAAATTATGATAGAGGGCTATAAAATTTTTTATGACAAGAGTGCTATATCAAAATCAATGTCATCATTGTCATTGTTGTCATCACTGTTATAAAAAATAGAAAATTTTAGAGTAAAAAACAATAAGAAATAAGCAAGTTAAAATCTGCATTGATAGATTTATCTATCAGTGTAGCGAGCATAGGTTTTGTGTCGCACCCAAAACCGACAACATTCGTTGAAAGGGGTTTTGCACCCCTATAACCCCAGCTAGAAAAGTTGAAAGGAAGTGAATTATTTTGAAAAATAAAAAAGTAGAAATTCATTTAAGAGTAAGTGAAAATGAAAAGAAAAAATTAGAAAGAAATGCAAAAAATAGTGGTACAAATTTATCAGCATATTTAAGAAAAGTTGGACTAAAAAAAGAAATTTACCCAATACCAGATAAAGAATTTTATAAAATTTATATTGATATTTGCAAAGTAAAAAGTAATGTTAATAGGTTAGAAAAAGAAAAAATTATACAATGTTTAGAGATAATTGAAAAGAAATTTTTAGACATTTATTATTCAAAAAATAATGGAGATGATGAGGGTGGCAACGACAAAAATATGGGCAATTAAAGATAGTTTATCACGAGTAGTTGACTATGCAAGTAACCCAGAAAAAACAATTTTTGCAGACTTAAAACAAGTATTATTATATGCAGAAAATAAAGATAAAACCTTTGATGAAAATGAAAAAACTATGTATGTAACTGGTGTAAATTGTAATAGAGAAACAGCATTTGAAGAAATGAGTTATATACAAAAAAAATATGATAAACAAGATGGAAATGTAGCATATCACGCATATCAAAGTTTTAAAACTGGCGAAGTATCTCCAGAACAAGCACATAAAATTGGAGTAGAACTAGCAAGGAAAATGTGGAGAGAACATCAAGTAATAGTAGCAACACACTTTAATACTGGCACATATCATAATCATTTTGTAGTGTGCAGCGTTAATATGTTTACTGGCAAAAAGTTTAATTGTAACAAAGGAGCATATTATCGTTTTAGAGGTCTATCAGATGAATTATGTGCTGAAAATAATCTAACAGTTATAAAAAATCCAAAAGGAAGAACACCAAGAAATATATATTTTGCAGAAAAAAGAGGAGAGCCAACAAAGTATAATCTAATGAGAAAAGCAATAGATGAAACACTAGAAATATGTGTAAGTTATGCACAATTTAAAAAGGCAATGTATAAGAAAGGTTATATTATCAATGATGATCCAAACCGAAAATATGCAACGATTCGTTCAATAAATGATAAAAAAGCAACAAGAATGTATCAGTTAGGGGAACAATATACACCTAGAAATATTGCTGAAAGAGTATTCAATAACCCTTGTTATGTGCAAGAAGAATACTACAAATTAGTAAAACCAAAAAGAAAATATAAAAGATACAAAGTTCATAAATATAAAGGGAGTTTTAAAAGCATAAGCAAAATGTCTGGAATAGAAGTGCTTTTTTTAGCTCTCTTTTATTTTATGGGACTATTACCGAAAGAAAAACCACACTATAAACCATTATCTCCAGAAATGAAACGAGCAGTTAGGCAAATGGAAAGATATTCAAATCAAACAAGGTTAATTGTAAAGGAAAAATTAAACACTATTGAAGATGTAAAAAGTTATATTTCACAAACTGAAAAAGATATTGCAGAGATAACACAAGTAAGGCAAAAATACAGAAATAAGTTAAGAAATTGCAAAGATGAAAAGCAAATAGCAGAATACAAACAAAAAAGAGATGATTGTACTACTTTACTAACAAGATATAGAAAATATCTAAAAACAGCTAATCAAATTATAGAAGATGTCCCTAAAATCAAAGAAATAGTGCAAATAGAAAAACAAACCAGAAATGAAGAACTAACACAGAACAAAGAAAAAAATAAATATAGAGATAGAGGAGGTAGATAAAATTGAGTGAAAAAATTGTAAGTATAAATGATTTATACGAGTTTAAAGATAATCCATATAAAGTAAAAGATAATGAAGAAATGCAAGACTTAATAGATAGTATAAAGAAATATGGAATTATAGAACCCTTAATTGTACGAAAAAGAGATAAAGGAGGGTATGAAATTATAAGTGGGCATAGAAGAAAATATGCTTGTGAAAAGGCAGGAATAAAGCAAGTTCCTGTCTTAATTCGTGATATGGACAAAAACCTAGCAGTTATAACTGTTGTTGATAGTAATTTGCAAAGACAAGATATATTACCAAGTGAAAAAGCATTTGCTTTTAAAATGAAACTAGACGCAGAAAGACATCAAGGTAAAACTTCTGGACAAGATGTCCAGAAGTGGACACGAGAAAATATAACTGATAATATGAGTGGCAGACAAGTTCAAAGATATGTAAGGCTAACAGAACTAACACCAGAGTTATTAAAGTTAGTTGATGAAAATAAAATGGCAATGTCCCCAGCAGTAGAAATATCATATTTAAAAAAGCAAGAACAAAAGGACTTATTAGAAACAATAGAAAGTGAAGATTGCACACCATCATACCCACAAGCAATAAGAATGAGAGAATTAAGCAAACAAAATAAATTGGATATGGACACGATATTCAATATAATGACAGAGCAAAAGCCAAATCAAAAAGAACAAATAAAATTTAAAGTGGAAAAATTAAAAGGGTATTTTCCAAAAGGTTATAGTACAAAACAAATGGAAGATACCATTGAAAAATTACTAAAACAATATATGCAAAGGTGGAAGAATAGAGATTTAGGAAGATAAAAAAATAAGACTAGCATATAAAAATGTTAGTCATCATCTATATCATTGAAAATTGGGTCATCAAAAAATTCTTTTAAAGTAATGTCAAAACCAAAGCATATACGAATAATTGTAAGTAATTTAGGATTTTGACTTGTACCATCAACTAAACTGTTAACTGTTGATTGATTCATCCCAGACAAAGTAGCAAGTTTGTTGATAGAAATGTCTTTCTTTTTGCATAGATATATTATTCGTGATTTAACAGCTTGTTGTAAGTCCATAGCAAATTCTCCTTTCAAAATTAGTATAACAAATTATACCCTTAAATATTACCGACACATTGTTGACTTGTAAAAATAAAACATATACAATACCGACAGAATGGTAATAAGGAGGGAAAATGTATGGAAATAGAATGCAACAATAAAATACTTGATGATTTATATGATATAAGAGAGGGGGAAGTAGAAAAGAGTTATATAGCAAAATATGGAGAGCCAGAAGAAGATAAGAAAGCAAATAATGTAGAAGATGATTTGATAAATTTTATGAAGAAATTTATTAAAAACGAAGAAGATATGCAAAAGTTATATGAAAAAATAAATCAATTTGAGTTATATGCAATGGGACAGATGTGTTTTTGGTATAAGCCATATTACAAAACAGGTTTTATAGACGCAATATCTTTAAATAAACAGATAAAAGAAGAAAAAATTGCAAGTAATAATTCTAATAATGAAGATAATATTTATAATAGTGTAGATGATATATGGGACTATATAGACCAACAGAAATATAATAACTTAAAAGCAAATAATGAGTATATAAAAGCAAGTAAAAGACTAGCAGAGATAAAAGAAAAATACCCAAAAGTAATGAATTTCTACGATAATAATAAAATTGCAGAATTTACACAAGAAGAAATGAAAGCAATTTTAGAAATAAAAGAATTATATGATTTAAGAAATATGTTAGAGTCAGAAGAAATGTTTAAAATTGGTGTGAAAACAGGAAAATCATTGTAGGAGGGTAGAAAATGGAAAAGAGAGAATATACAGTAAATGAGTTATTTGAAAATCAAATTTTAAATGATATATACGAAACAAGAGGAGATGGACTACAATGTTTATATATTCGTATGTATGGAAAAACAGAAGAAATGACAGAAGTTGAAAAATCAAAAAAAGAACTAGAAAACTTAATGTATGAGTTAGTAAAAGATAAGAAAAAACAAAAAGAACTCTGGTTAAAATTAGATAGGTTTGAGGGTGCTATGTCTGGAGAAAGTAGTTTTTGGAATAAACAGTATTATAAATTAGGCTTTTTAGATAGAATATATCTAAAAAAAGAAATAGCAGATAATAAAAGAAAATTCGTAGATGATAATATTGAAAATTTAGAAGATACTTTAATTTACAAGAGTATGTGCTTTATAAAAGAAATGTTAGGTGCAAATCTATGGAAGATAAAAAAATACAAAGAGATAGTAAACAAAATGAGTAAAATAAAAGAAGAATACCCAAATATAAAGGAATTTATAGAAAGAAACGAAATGGTAAACTTTACTAAAAAAGAAGTAAAAGCATTAAGTGAATATTTAAAACTAGCTGATGATATGCAAGATATTGAATTTATAGAAACTTTTAAATTAGGACTTAAAGATAATAGTTTATTATAGGAAATAGAACTTTATAAAAGAGAATAAATTGACAGAGATATTAAGAAAATTAGTATCTCTCTTTTTTTATGCCTAAAAACAAGAGAGGAGGGGTAATAATGGCTAAAAAAGAAGATAACAAAGTAGTAGAAAAAATCATTGTTGAACGAAAATATACAAACGAAATTACTCCTATTCAAGCAATATTACCAATAGTAATGGAAGAAATTGAAAGGAAAAGAAAGAAATATATTGAAGAACACCCAGAAGAATTTAAGAAATAATTGCATAATTGAGATTATAACAATTTTAAATATAATGGAATGAAAGGAGGGCAAAGAGTATGCTTGTAGATAAAGAAAATTATAGAGTAGGTATTTATACAAGATTATCAATAGATGATGGAAATAATGAGGAAAGTGTAAGTATTGATACACAAAAGAAAATACTAACAGATTTTGTTACTAAAAAAGGGTGGCAGATAACAAAAATATATGCAGATGATGGCTTTTCAGGTGGTAATTTTGAAAGACCAGATTTTAAAAGAATGATACAAGATATTGAAAATAAGGAAATAGATTGTGTTGTTACAAAAGATTTATCAAGATTAGGAAGAAACTATTTAGACTGTGGTTATTATTTAGAGATATATTTTCCAGAACATCAAGTAAGATATATTGCAGTAAATGACGGAGTAGACACAATAAGCAATTCTTCAATGGATATAACACCATTTAAGAATATTTTGAATGAAATGTATGTAAAAGATATATCAGTAAAAGTAAGTAGTGCAAGAAAAGCAAGAGCAAAAGACGGAAAATATATGGCAACAACAGCACCGTATGGATATTTAAAAGACCCACAAAATCATAATCATTTAATAATAGATGAAGAAACAGCACCAGTTATTAAAGAAATATTTGAAATGTATTCACAAGGAAAAGGAACACGTTATATTACAAAATATTTAGAAGATAAAAAGATATTAAGACCAACGGAATATTGGTTACAAAAAGGGTTAGTAAGAAAAGTACAAAAGCGAAATAAAAACTATTATTATTGGCATAATAAAACGATATTAGATATTATATCTAATCAAGTATATATAGGTGCAGTAGTTGGAAATAAAACAAAAAAATTGTCTCCCAAAATAAAGAAAATAGTAAAAGTACCAAAAGAACAATGGACTATTATTGAAAATATGCACGAGCCTATTATAAGTAAAGAATTATTTGATAAAGCACAAAGAATAAGAGAAAAAAACAAAATATTATATAAGAATACATTAGAGGGAGAACGATATAAGAATATTTTTAGTAGAATGATAAGATGTCCAGATGGTAGAAATATGTTTTGTAAAAAGATATATAGCAGAGGAGATTCAGTAAGTATTGAAAATAGAAAATATTATTGTGATACTACTTGTCCTCATAGAACAAAAGAATGTAAAAATATTTGTATAAGAGCAGAAAAACTATATAAAATCGTTTTAGATGATATAAATAAATATGCTAATGCTTTTTGCGACAATAAAGAAAATTATTCTATTTTAGAGCAAAAACTTGAAGAAATGACAAGTCAAAATACAAAAACTTATGAAAATGAAAAGAGAAGATTAGAGGATAGATTGAATGAGTTAAATATGGTAATCACATCTAGTTATGAAGATAAAGTTTTGAAAAGAATAACAGAAGATACTTTTATTATGATTTCTAATAAATATGAGAAAGAACAGCTTGAAATAAAAGAAAAACTAAAAGGAATAATAGAAGAAATAGAAAAAGTAAATAGAAGTAATAAAAATGCAATAAATTTTACTAAATTGCTAACTGAATTTAAAGAAACTGGAACTAGCGAACTAACACAAAGTACAATAACAAATTTAATTGATAGAATTATAGTATATCCTAGTGAAATTCTTATAAATGATAAGGGCAAAAAAGAAAAAATACAAAAAATTGAAATTAGTTACAGATATATAGGTTGTTTAGAGCCAACTACGATAACATTTGAAAATACTGTTTATAAAACCAGATATGAAGATAGAACCTGTCAAATATGTGGAAAGAAATATACACCTACAACATCAAGGCAAAAATTTTGTATTGAATGTAGAGATGAGGGCAGAAGAATAAGACACAGAAAACATTATAGAGAGAAAATACAAGCACAAGGTGGAAATAAAGGTTACAGAGAAAGAATTTGTATATTATGTGGCAAGACTTATAAGCCAAATAGTTCTAGTCAGAAATATTGTAATGATTGCAAAGAAAAGGGAAGGGAAATATTAAAAAGAGAATGGTATATTAAGAAAAAAGAAATATACCAAGCTAAAAAGAAACAAAAAGAAGATGAAAAACAAAGAAAAAGTGCATAAAACACTTATTTTTTTAAAACTTGAAATCGTACTTTAGGAAAGGCATTTTTATTACAGCAATAGAGATTGTCTTGTCAGATGTCCCAAACGATCCAAAACTACTGGAAGCGCATACTCGGAGAGTGATACATGCCAGAAGCTTCATTGGGGAGATTAGTGAAGTTATCGAAATTCTGGAAAGTGATGCCACTGGAATCGAGCTTAAGTTAGTTCCACATACCACTTTTGACAAAGTGGTAGCGAGGGCAGACTTTGCTACGGAGGAGTTTGATGGCATCTATTGCAGAGTCTGCAACATTTGCAATTACCCGTCGAGACCTATGCTGATTATCTCTACTACAGCCTTTAAGATGCTGTAATTATTCTGTGTTCTAATCAAAAGGCTTCATTCGCCTTTTGAACCAAAAAAGGTTAGCCCATTCGCTAACCTTTTTTGGTTGATATTACGGCTTTATTTAGCAATTTTAAATTCAACAGATATTTCTTGTGAGAAATTATTAAAGTCAATACTATAGTTGCCATTTCCATCATATAAAATGTAAAAATATGATTTATATGATGCACCTGATTTTAAATCTCCTGCATAATCAATGACATCATCAAAATATGCTGATACACTTTTCAATTGAGTACCTTGTGAACCAAATGAATTATAATAAAACATATTTAAAGAGTTTTTTTCAGTAGATACATTTTTTACATTAACACCTAATTTTATAACTGATTTTCCATTGTACTCTGAATATCTATTTACTAAAGTTACAAAAGAATATGTTGAATCAAAGGTTAATTCTAAACCATCAAATGTAATAGTATCACCAAGTCCATAGGATTTGTTTTTTGAGGGACTTGTACTTATAGTAGACGAGCTCTTTGTGTTAATTTCATTATTACTATTTTTACTAAATATTACAGCTAGTGCGAATACTGCCAAAACAATTATAACTAATAATGCTGTTAAAGATATACCTTTTTCATTTTTCATTGAAATTCACCCCCTTATCTTTTGTAATAATTTGTTATATTTTCTATTATTTTATCAAAAGAAAAAAATAAAGTCAACTATTTTTAGTTCATATACAGTTCTTTTTTCAAACTATACATATTTTGACTAAAGCTATACAATACTAATATAAACTAAAAATAGTTCAAAGGTGGTGCGAATTAATGACTTTTAAAATTCCTAGTGGAGCAGATAAAGTACAATTTTCAATAAGAGTTGACGAAAATAATTTTGAGATTATTGAGAAATTATCGAAGAAAAGCAAAAAGTCATATAACTATATTGTCAATGAAATGATAAAGTATGCTATTGATAATATGGACTTAAGGGATATAAAAAATGTTAAAATTGAAGATAGCAAATAGAGGTTATCTCTTTTATATTATAAATTTATTATTCAGTAATTGCACTAGGTGTTACCATATTTGCTTTTGTTAAATTTTTAGAAATGAATAATAATATTGGTGGCATTGAAGCAGTTATCTACAACTTTTTCAATAGTCTCGCTATACGCAATTTATAAATTGTCTTTTATTTCTGGGAATAAGTCATATAAATTATAACCTAATAAATTATCAAAATATTCTTTTAATTTATATGTTTCCTTTATATGATAATGTGTTTTAGCGTAAACTCCATGTCTTAGCAATAAATCCATTCCTCTTTTATCAATTGTTAGAACTCTAGTAGTACACATCAAATCACATAAATTAATTATCTTCTCATAAATTGTGTATTCATTTTTTATATAATTTTTTACAAATTCAAAATTAGGATTAGTTCTATCTGTTTCATCTCTATCGTTTGATATGCAATCAATATCATTATTTAAGAAGGAATGTTTAATACAAATTCCAGCATATTCTTCATCATATCCTAATGATTTGATATAATCATAGCCTTTCATGGCATGTGGGAATACACCACTTTCAATATAATTATATCTTTTTCCAATATCATGTATATAACCTAAAGTTTTAGCGAAATCTTCATTCAAATTTATAGCTTTTGCAATTTTTCCAGCAGCATTTCCAACGCAAATTGAATGATTTATCCAACGTTCATTTGAAGTTTTATCTCTTTCTTCTTCTAACATTTGAATAGCTACTTTACTTGTTAATTTCATAAGCTTCTCCTTAATTTCTTTATCAGTTAATAAGTCATTAAAATTCTTTGTATGTTTTTTGGTCTTATTTCCCATTTTAGTATTGAATATTCTGTATCTTTTACACCGTAAATATTATAACTTAGTATTTTCATATTCAATTTTCTCTTAATTTTTCGAATAAGTCTTCATATATTTTATCAACATTCAAATAATTAACTACTTTTATTTTATGATTATTTTCTGTTAGTTCATAAGATGTATCATCATTGATATTTGGGCAACTTATTTCCTCTATTTCAAACCATTCTTTGTTAATCATATAAGCTATAACACTAATATCCCAAATAACTCTTCTTTCTTGAATACCATGCACTCCATCATTATAAAATCTTTGGCATAAATAGTCGCATAATTCACTTTTTCCTTTTAAAAAATGCTCTAATTCATATATTGAAGTTCTTAAATTTGATGCTACATTTTTACAAGGTATAATAGTTAATTTTACTTTTGATTCAAATACAGTTCTTACTGCTTGTATATCTTGTTTAAAATTAAACTCTTTATTATCTTTGCTTAAAGAACTATGTCCTCCAAGCCAAACAATTTCAACTTTATTTATTATTCTAGGCTCTTTATTTATTGCTAATGCTATATTTGTTATTGCTCCTATTGCTAAAATATAGGTTTTATCATTCTTATTTACTATTTCAATGATTTTATTTACTGCATCATTTTCCTCATTATAACAATTTGCTACATAATCTGTTGAACCCTTAAATACTTTGTTAGTGCAATTAAAATTTAACCAACTACATATTTTAATAACTTCATTATAGCTTTTATCTGTTCCTTCTTCTATTGATATATTATTATCATGATGATATGGTGCTATTGTAATTGCTTCAATATTAAATTTGTCCTGTGATTTTAATAAATACGATAATGCAAATTGATCATCACATTCATTATATATATCTGTATCTAAAATGATATTTACCTTTTGATTATCTTCTTTTTTATTTAATTTTGATATTCTTTCATATATTTCTTGCCATTTAGAAACTCTGTCTAATGCTTGCTCTTTTTGATTATATCTTGTATTCATTGTATAAACTTTAATACCATTACTGATTAAATCTAAACTTATTTTAGTGCTATCTTCAATCATTAAATCAATATTATTTTCTAAACATACTTCCGTTTTTGAATGTTTGTCATAAGCATTTGTAAATATTAGTCTATCATAGACAATATCATATTTAGCTAACCATTCTTTTGTTAATTTATTAGGATTTGTGTATTCTCCATTATTTCTTCCTGTTATAATGTATATTTCATGTCCATCGTTCTTTAATTTTTTTATGTAATAGGAGGAGCATTCTATTGGTTTTAACTTTCTTGCAAAATTTTCAATATTTGCATTATAAAAACTATTTTCTTCTTCGGCTGTCCAATCAAACATTCCATTTCTTAAATATTCTGCATTTTCATTTATAATTCCTGTATTTCTTAATTCCTTATCATGTCTTAAATATTCTTTTAATAATGTATCATCAAAATTAGATATGCAATTATCTATATCTATGCCAATTTTCATTTTTTATACTCCCTATTCTAATTTTTTACTAAAATCATAATATCATAAATAGTGTTTATTTTCAACGAATTTTGGCTAAAACGGTTGAATATAAAATTAAGCTCCATATTTAACTGAATCTAGTAAGCCTAGTATACGCAATACATTTAGGGGAGGGGTAAAGTGAATATTTTTAGTTTATATGTAAAAACAACCTACAAATTTTATAGTTTGTAAGTTGTTATAAAATGGTGCCGTTGACGTAGTTATCTACAACTTTTTCGGCTCTCGTGACGATTGATACAAATATCAATCAGTTTATTGAAATATATCATATTTTAGATAAATTGCAACACATTTATAATAAAATTTATAGAAAAACTGCACCCAAAATGAGTGCAGAAAACAATTCGTTTTTTTGTATGGCTTAGAAACAGCTGTTAAGGTTCCAAACCCAAACATCAATGCCATAAGCAGCATCTGCAATGATAACAACGAAGTTACTTCCGGCATGTACGATGAGCTGAGGGGACATTGCTTCACACAAAGTTTTCTGAATGTCAGAAATATGCTGAGTGTTACAAGCGCCGTTGTGAGGCTGATGTACCAGAATCTTTTCTGCATTGACGTTTCTCTTTACGATTGCAGACAGCACATCATAAGCAATAGGATCAGTGCTGAAAATCTGGTCACATGTAGTAGTATCAGGAGAGCAATTCACTTCATCTTTTTCCTCATATACCACATTTGGACCTATCAAGCTCCACAGACCAATCAACCGAGTATCGGTAGATTGGTCAACCCACTGATAGGGACAGTAGCCTTCGTTTTCGTATTTTGCCATAATCTTTTCCTCCCTGGGTAATTACCCTAATAAAATGTAGTTTTCTTTGATGCAACGGATAAACAAAGTGTTACATCATTAAAGTATATTTGTATTTTTCATATCTTCAGTCAAATTACTTTTGGCTTTTAACTCACTGATAATATGTTGTACTCTGCTATCTGCCATTTCTTGTAAGTCTTTTAAATGTGCGTTTAAAGTTCCGCTCATTAGCATTATAGTATAATCAGCTTTTTATGCTCCTTTAGATAATTTAATTTCACACGTCTATATTTGTTTAGAGTGATTTTTTCCTGTTTTG
>CARDEQ010000009.1:0-18696 GCA_948958005.1 uncultured Clostridia bacterium | reverse complement strand
TGTTCCCATGCCGAACACAGAAGTCAAGCCTTATGTGCCGAAAATACTTGCGGATTTCTCTGCTGGAAAGATAGGTCATCGCTAGATTTAATATTCCTCGTTAGCTCAGTTGGTAGAGCGCTCGGCTGTTAACCGATAGGTCGCTGGTTCGAGCCCAGCACGAGGAGCCATAGCATTAGAGCCAAGCAAACTTGAAAAAAGTTTCAGGGCTCTATTTTTATATTTTAACTCATATTTACCTCACAAGTTTTTGGCTCAATGTCAATAGTTGAGGTAAGATACTTGAAAAGTATTTTCACTTCGATAAAACTTTTGATAAAAATCATTTCACACAAAAAGTCATTTTTCTCATAAAATTGTTTATTACAATTTTTTAATAAAAACTTAAATCAAGTTACTTCAAGAAATGATTTAGAAGATAGATTCAATGATATAGAACATATAAAATCATTTATGCTGAAAATAGGATTTAAAAATATAGAAATTCATAGATTTATTGAAATGAAAGAATAGCTAAAATTGTTTGAAATATTAAGTATTGCGAAAGAAGAATATAATGAATTATTAGAAAATGCAATAATAGCTGTTATTAAAATATAAATTGGTTGAATGTAAAAGTGGATTTTACTTTTACATTCAACCAATAAATAAAATTGCCAAATTTTTCATACAAAGTATAGAAAATTTATATATTATATAGTATAATAATTTTGTATTATTAATTAAGGGGGAACATAAAAATGGATGAAGGTCAGATTAATACAATATTAAGACCAGGAATAATTGTACATATTATTACAATTATATTTATAGTAGCAACAATAGGCATATTAGGTACAGGCTTCGTCATGGAATTTAACGCCAAAAACGATGCAAAAGATTTAGGAGAACTTATTGAAAATTACCAAGATAAAGCGGGAATTTATGCTAAAATTGATATGGCAATTCTACCTTATGGTTTTGCAGAAGAAGATAATGGCAGATTTTATTATTTTGCAAAAGACAAAGCTGGATATATGTATATCGTAAGATTGACAGATGGAACTTATGAAGAGCTTAAAAAAATGTACAATGATGGTGAAGGAGAAGTTAATTATGAACTTAGTGGATATACTTTTTCTATACCAACAGATTTGAAAAAATTAGCAATAGAAACAACAGACGAAATATTTGAAGATAATGAAATCAATTATTCTAATTTTGAAGATTATGTAGGAAATGTATATATAGACGAAACAAAAAAGCCAGAAAATTATACACCTAATATCCTTTATGGTATTGGAATATTGTGTGGATTTTTTGCATTTGCAATGATAATTACAAGTGCATCACAAATAGCACGAACAAGAAAATTTACAAAGAATAAAGAATTAATTGAGGAGGTAAGAGAAGAACTTAAAGCAATAGATGACAATGAATACAGAAAATTAAAGATATATTTAACAAATAAATACATTGTATCAAGAACAGGAGGAATATCAATATTTGAATATAAGGATGTAATTTGGGTATATGCAACAGTAAGATATGTTAATGGGATAGCACAAGGAAGAGCTTTAATGCTATGTACAAAAGATAAGAAGAAATACACAATGGCAGCAACAGGGCCAAATGATACAGCACTTGATGAGATAATGACAGAAATACATGACAAAAACCCTAATGTTAGAATAGGGTTTACAAAGGAAAATAGAGAATATTTTAAAGAGTATCAAAAAGAAAATATGTAAAATTTGCGCAAAAAAGGTTGTAAAAATTCCTCAAAATTGATATACTATAAATATTAATTATAAAACCAAGAAAGGATGGTATTTAAATTATGGAAAATGAAGAAAATGAGAAGGTAGAGGAAATCAACGTAACTGAGGATAGCAGTGTTGTAATATCAGAAGAAGTTGTATCAGTTATCGCTGGTGTTGCAGTATCAGAAGTATCTGGTGTTGTTGATACAGCAGGAGGATTTGCAGGAGGACTTACAGAAGTATTAAGTGGAAAGAAAAAATTATCAAAGGGAATTAAAGTTGAAGTTGGAGAAAAAGAAACTAAAATAGATGTAAACATAATAGTAGAATATGGAATAAGAATTCCTGATATCGCATTTGAAATTCAAAGCAAAGTTAAAAAATCAGTTAAAGAAATGACAGGTCTAGATGTTTTAGCTGTAAATGTACATGTACAAGGAGTTAGAACTTCATTAGAATTAGAGCAAAAAGATGAGAATAAAAATTAGTAAGGATATGAATTAATAATATGAAAATATTAGATAAAATAACATTAGTTCTATTTTCAATAATAATATTAATACTTGCTATGCTACTTGCATTGCTGATGTTTGGATGGATTAGTATGAGCTCTGTAACAATGTTTTATGACGAAATATCAGCAAATGCTTTAGCAACTAATATTACTCTTGGAGTTTCAATAATTTGTGCTCTACTTTCAATTAGAGCAATCTTTTTTGGAGGAGCACAGCGGAGAGGATAGTAGCGACCGGTATTTTACTTGAAAATGAAGCAGGAAAACTTTTAATATCAAAAGATACAATAGAAAATTTAGTTAATGGGGTAGCCAAAGGATTTCAGAATACACAAAGTGTGACAACAAAGATAAATGTAAATAGTGACAACGAGCTTAAAGTCTTTGTTACTTTAATGGTACTTCCAAATACTGTTATTAATGAACTTTCTATGAACCTACAAACAAGAATAAAGGAAGTTGTAAAAAATGTTGCTGACCTAGAAGTTAAAGCAATTGATATAAAAATTAAAAATATAACAACTCCTGAAGAAAAAACAGATGCATAAAGGAGTGATAGGAATGAATGATGTAAAAGGCTTCTTTCATGAATATAGAGGTGCCATAATTGGAGCAATATTAGGAGTCATAATTTTCTTCACAGGACTTTTGAAGCTTGCAATTGCAATTATCGTGATAGGTGCAGGAGCATTTTTAGGGAATTATGTACAGAACAATAAAGAAGAAGTAAAACAAAAGTTATTAGATTTTATTAATAGAATGTAGAAATAAGGTTGGACAAGGCATATGAATAGGTCAAAAGCAAGAGAATTAGCATTTAAACTAATTTATGAAAAAGAGATACAAAAAGAAATACGGAGAGGAAACTCTTGAAATATTTCTATTATCTCAAGAAATAGAAGACAATACCGTAAAAGAATATCTTAACGATATTCTTTTTGGTGTTTCAAGAAATGAAGAAGAAATAAATAAGCTAATTGAGGGGAATTTAAAGGAAAATTGGGCAATTGAAAGGATTTCTAAGATAAATTTAAGCTTACTTAAAATTGCAATTTATGAAATGGTTTATGAAAAATTACCATATAAGGTTGCAATAAATGAAGTTGTAGAATTAGCTAAAAAATATTCTGACGAACAAGCTCAGGCATTTATAAATGGAATCTTAGCAAGTATTGTAAAGGAGAAAAAATTAGATGCCAAATGTTGAAATAGAACCAATAACAATTGCAGAATTAAATAAATATATAAAAGATAAGATTGCAAATGATGAATTTTTGCAAAATGTATATGTAAAAGGAGAGATATCAAATTTTAAGAACCATTATACAGGACACATGTATTTTACCTTAAAAGATGAGAATTCACTCATAAAGTGTATTATGTTTAAATCTTTTGCAGAAAGACTTAAATTCATGCCAAGAGATGGAATGAAGGTAGTTGTTTTTGGTACAGTAGCTGTTTTTGAAAGAGATGGTGTTTATCAAATTTATGTGAAGGCAATGAAGGAGGATGGACTTCGGAGACCTTTACACTGCATATAATGAACTAAAATTAAAACTTGAAAAAGAGGGGCTATTTGCTTCTGAATACAAAAAGAAAATTCCGTTTATGCCAGAAAAAATAGGTGTTTTAACTTCACAAACAGGCTCAGTAATCAGAGATATAATCAATGTTAGTACAAGGAGAAATCCTAATTGTTATATAAGACTTTATCCAGTTCCAGTACAAGGAGAAGGTGCAGGAGAAAAGATTGCAAGTGCAATCAGATTGATGAATGAAAAAGACTTAGCCGATGTAATTATTATTGCAAGAGGTGGAGGCTCCTTAGAGGATCTCTGGCCATTTAATGAAGAATGTGTAGCAAGAGCAATTTTTGAATCAGAGCTTCCAATAATTTCTGCTGTGCGGACATGAGACAGATTTTACAATAGCAGATTTTGTAGCAGACTTAAGGGCACCTACACCATCAGCAGCAGCAGAGCTCGCTGTTCCAGAAATTAGCAAAATCGAAGAAGCAATTGCAAATTACCAAAATAGATATAGAATTGCTTTAAGAAAAAAAGTAGACTATATGAAATTGCAATTTGAAAAATGTATGCAGGCAAGAGCATATAAAGAACCATTACAGGATATAAATGAAAAGTATGTGAATATAGATATGCTAGTGAAAAGCATATCAGATAATATATCACAAAGGTTAGTTATTTCAAAAAAAGAATTTGAGGGGAAAATAACAAAGCTCGATGCGTTAAGTCCACTTAAGACATTACTTAGAGGATATAGTATAACAAAAAAAGGTGAAAAAATTGTAAAATCAGTAAAAGATTTGCATGTAGGAGACGAGATAAGCATAAAATTTGCTGATGGAGAAAGATTAGCTAAAGTAGAGAAGGAGTTGTAAATGAAGGAGATAAAATTTGAAGAAGCTATCAAAAAACTAGAGGAAATATCAAAGGAATTAGAAAGTGGTAATTTAAGCTTAGACGAGAGTGTAAATAAGTTTGAGGAGGGCATGAAGCTATCTAAAACATGTACTAAAATATTAAATGAAGCAGAAAAAAGAATAAATATATTAATAAATAATGCTGGAGAAATTTCAGAAGAAAACTTCACTCCAGAAGAATAAAAGAAAAGGGATAAAAAGATGGATACATTATTTGAAATAGTTACAAGTAAATACTTATATGTTCCAATATTAGTTTGGTTTGGAATTCAATCTTTTAAGGTGATATGGGATTTAGTAGAAACAAAAAAGTTTAATTTTAAACGAATATTAGGTGCTCGGAGGAATGCCAAGTTCTCATTCTGCTGTTACAATGTGTTTAGCTATGATGGTTGGAAAGGCAGAAGGGTTTAGCTCTCCAACTTTTGCAATAAGCTTAATTTTAGCAATTGTTGTTATGTATGATGCGGCTGGAATCAGGAGAGCAGCAGGTAAACAAGCAAGTCTGTTAAATAAAATAGTCAATACACCAGGACTTTCAACGGTTCAAGTTCAAGAAAAATTAGTAGAGGTTTTAGGGCACACACCAGTCCAAGTACTTGTTGGAGCAATAATTGGAGTTATTGTAGGAATTATATTTTAAATGGAGGTTTTTATGAGTGATATTGAAATTGCAAGGAATGCAAAATTAAAAGACATAAGAGAAGTAGCAAAAGATATGGGACTTAACGAAGAAGAAATCGAAAGCTATGGAAAATATAAAGCAAAAGTAACAGAAGAAGCTTTTCGAAGATTGGAAGATAGAGAAAATGGTAAACTAATACTTGTTACAGCAATAAATCCAACACCACTTGGAGAAGGAAAAACCACAATGTCAATAGGGCTTGCTGATGGATTAAGAAAAATAGGTAAAAAATCAATTCTAGCACTTAGAGAACCTTCACTTGGACCAGTATTTGGAATAAAAGGTGGAGCAACAGGTGGAGGATATGTTCAAATCGCACCAATGGAAGATATAAATTTACATTTTACAGGAGATATACATGCAATAACTTCAAGTAATAATTTACTTTCAGCAATGATAGATAATCACATATTCCATGGCAATGAACTAGGGTTTAAAAGAATAGTTTGGAAAAGATGTGTAGACTTAAATGATAGACAGCTTAGAAAAATAACCTGTGGACAATCTAAGGAAAAAGGAATGACAGAAAGAGAAGATGGATTTGATATAACAGTTGCATCTGAAATAATGGCAGTTCTATGTTTATCTAAAGATTTAAAGGATTTAAAAGCAAGAATTGGAAAAATCATAGTAGGATATAACGAAAAGGGTGAACCAATAACTGCACATGATTTAAAAGCAGAGGGAAGCTTAACTGTACTTTTAAAAGATGCAATAAATCCAAATTTAGTACAAACTTTAGAAAATACTCCTGCAATAGTGCATGGTGGGCCATTTGCAAATATTGCTCATGGCTGTAACAGCATTAGGGCGACAAAGCTAGGACTAAAACTCGGAGAATATTGTATAACAGAGGCTGGATTTGGTGCAGATTTAGGAGCTGAGAAATTCTTAGATATAAAATGTAGACAAACAGGCTTAAAACCAAGTGCAGTGGTTTGTGTTGCAACACTTAGAGCATTAAAGTATCATGGTGGAGCAAGTAAAGAAGAAGTACAAGCTGAAAATATAGAGGCATTAGAAAAAGGAATGCATAATCTTCTAAGACATATAGACAATATTAAAAATAAATTTGGACTTAATGTAATAGTTTCAATAAATAAGTTTGTAACTGATACAGAAAATGAAATTGAATTTTTGCAGAATAAACTAAAAGAGCATGGAATAAACATGAGTTTAGTTGAAGCTTGGGCGAAAGGTGGAGATGGTGCAAGAGATTTAGCTGAAAAGGTTGTAGAACTTTGTGAAGCACCAGAAAACTTTAAATATACATATGAATTAGACGAAGACGTTGAAGAAAAGATTAGAAAGGTTGCAAAGAATATATATGGAGCAGAGGAGGTAGAATTTTCAAATGAGGCAAAGGAAAGTATAGAGGAGATAAAAAGGTTAGGATTTGGAAATTTACCCGTATGTATTGCAAAAACACAATATTCTTTTTCAGACGATGCAAAAAATTTAGAATGTAAAGAACCATTTAATATTCATGCAAGAGAAGTAATACTTAAGGCAGGGGCAGGGTTTATAGTAGTAATCACAGGAAAAATAATGACGATGCCAGGACTTCCAAAGGTACCAGCAGCTGAAGGTATTGATATGGATATAGATGGAAATATAGAAGGTATATTTTAATATGGTCAAGAGGCGAGGGGCATTACTACCCATCGCCTCTTGACAGCTTACTCCTCGCTTTCTGCGAGAGTCTGTGTTTCCTGGAGCAGGAATGCTTCAAGCTCTGCTCCATCTAGTTTACGTATTTTGCGAAGGAGGGAAGCCCAGTTGAAGTCCATGATAATGTAAGATGAAAAAATATCATCAAACGCATTGATACACGCTTGAACAGTAGGGGGTATTCCCTTTTCCTGCAGGATGTCCAAGAGCTCTGCAAAGTTATCCGCCTGAACTTTTTCGTGGTTCACAATGATGTCCTTTCCGTCCCTATGGGACTTGCAAGTATTAACTACTTGCCATTTTTTTATATAGTGTATAGCTACAATATAATTACATCAAATTTATAAGAAAAAATCAAATTTATGTAAAATTGATTTTTCTTAGTATCTAATACTTAACTTTTGTATATATTTTTATTTTTTGGAAATAATAGTCATGACCGATAAATTTTAGAAGGGAATGATTATTTATAATGAAAAAAGTGATTATATTTATAATTGCCATAGGCTTGATTGTATTTGGATATATGTACTATATGAAATTTTCAGATAGAACTGTTGAGACTTTATCAAAATATGGTTCTTCTGGAGACGAGGTTAGACAAATACAACAAAAACTTAAAAATTGGGGATATTATAGTGGAAGTGTAGACCGGTAAATATGGTAGTCAGACTCAGACAGCTGTAAAGAAATTTCAAAAGGCAAATGGGTTAAAACAAGATGGAATTGCAGGAGAAAAGACATTAGCTGCAATGGGAATTACTTCAAAAGGTTCTTCTAGTTCGAGTTCAAATTCAGGCTCTGCGAGTTCTTCTGACTTAAATTTACTTAGTAGGTTAGTTTATGGAGAGGCAAGAGGAGAACAATATAAGGGACAGGTTGCAGTTGCAGCAGTTGTATTAAATCGTGTTAAAAGTTCAAGCTTTCCAAATACAGTTGCAGGAGTAATATATCAAGCTGGTGCATTTGATGTAGTAAGTGATGGGCAAATAAATTTGACTCCTAATAAAACAGCAATAAGTGCAGCACAGGATGCTTTAAATGGCTGGGACCCATCAAATCGGAGCATTATATTATTTTAATCCTAATACTGCTACTAGTAAATGGATATGGAGTAGGAAAATAACTCTTACAATAGGCAGTCATATGTTTTGTATATAATCCTGTGTCGATTTTAATAACCATGAAAAAGTTGTAATTAATAAATTTCATTAAAATTAAAGAGAATTGTAATAAGATACAAGGACTCTCTGTCACAAATATGAATTTATTAAAATTACAACTTTTTCACTATTCTATATAAAAAGAAGGAAATTAGAAATGCGAACTTTTTTTATACAAATGCGACGTTTTTTTATATTTTCTATTGTCAATCTGATTAAAAAGTGATAATATTATAAACAGTGAAAAAAGAAAATAGGAGTAATATACATATGGGATTATTTAAGAAGATTTTTGGGGATTATTCTAGTAAAGAAGTTAAAAGAGTAATGCCTTTGGTAGAGAAAATAAATGGTTTGGAGGAGAGTATTTCTAAACTTTCTGATAATGAACTCAAGGCTAAAACTGCTGAATTTAAAATTAGATTGCAAGATGGAGAGAGCTTGGAGGATTTGCTCCCAGAAGCATTTGCAGTTGTTAGAGAAGGATCTAAGAGAGTACTTGGTATGAGGCATTTCGATGTTCAGCTTATTGGTGGAATTGTTTTACATCAAGGTAGAATTGCTGAAATGAAAACAGGAGAAGGAAAAACATTAGTTGCGACCCTTCCAGCTTATTTGAATGCCTTGACAGGAAAAGGTGTACATATTATTACTGTAAATGATTACTTAGCTAAACGTGATAGTGAGTGGATGGGAAAACTTTATAGATTTTTAGGATTATCTGTGGGACTTGTTATAAGTGGGATGATGCCAAATGAGAAGCAAAAAGCCTATGCATCAGATATAATATATGGAACAAATAACGAATTCGGATTTGATTATTTAAGAGATAATATGGTTATTTATAAAGACCAAGCTGTACAAAGAGAATTAAGCTTTGCAATTGTAGACGAAATTGATAGTATTTTAGTTGATGAGGCAAGAACACCACTTATTATTTCTGGTAGGGCTAATAAATCTTCAGATCTTTATAAAAAGGCAAATGATTTTGTTAGAAGACTTACTCCAAAAATAATTGTAGAGGAAGATGTTAAGGATTTTGAACAAGCAGAAGATAATGAAAAATATGACTATATAGTTGACTTGAAAGCAAAGTCTGCATCACTTACACAAAAGGGTATTAAAAAAGCAGAAAATACATTTAATTTAGAGAATTATAACGATTTAGAAAACTCAGACTTAGTTCACCATGTAAATCAAAGCTTGCGTGCCTATGGTGTTATGAAAAAAGATATTGATTATATCGTAAAAGATGGAGAAGTTCTAATTGTAGATGAGTTTACGGGAAGAATAATGTATGGAAGAAGATATAATAATGGATTACATCAAGCAATTGAAGCAAAAGAAAATGTTAAAATTGCTGACGAATCTAAAACACTTGCAACTATTACCTTCCAAAATTATTTTAGAATGTATAATAAATTATCAGGAATGACAGGTACTGCCATGACAGAGGAGGAAGAATTCAGAGAAATTTATAATTTGGATGTTATCAGTATTCCAACTAATAAAGCCATGATAAGAATTGATCAAAATGATGTAATATATAAAAATGAGAATGCGAAATTTAGAGCAGTAGTTGAAGAAATAAAAAGAAGTCATGAAAAGGGACAACCAGTTTTAGTAGGTACTATATCAATTGAAAAATCAGAAAAATTGAGCAATATTTTAAATAAAGAAGGAATACCACATGAAGTGCTAAATGCCAAATTCCATGAAAAAGAAGCAGAGATAATCGCACAGGCAGGTAAATATGGAGCAGTTACAATTGCAACAAATATGGCTGGACGTGGTACAGATATTATGCTTGGAGGAAATTCAGAATATCTTGCCATTCAAGAAATGAGAAAAAGAAAAATACCTGAATACTTAATAGAACAAGCAAGAGCCTTTAATGAAACAGACGATGTGCAGATATTGGAGGCTAGAAGAGTATTTAAAGAGTTAATATCAAAATTTGACGAAAGTATAAAAGAAGAAAAGGAAAAAGTAATTGCAGCAGGTGGATTAAAAATTATTGGAACAGAAAGACATGAGTCAAGAAGAATTGATAATCAGTTAAGAGGTAGAAGTGGACGTCAAGGAGATAATGGAGAATCAAGGTTTTATATAGGACTTGATGATGACTTAATGAAAATCTTTGGAGGAGACATGATAACAAGTGTATATAATACTCTTGGTGCAGACGAAAATATTCCGATAGAGGCTAAAGTTATTTCAAATGCAGTAGAAAGAGCGCAAAAAAGAGTAGAAGGTAGAAACTTTAGTATTCGTAAAAATGTCCTTCAATATGACGATGTAATGAATGTACAAAGAGAGATAATATATAAACAAAGGAAGGAAGTACTTGATGGACAAAACTTAAGAGAAAATATAGTCTCTATGATAAATAGTCTAGCAGAGGAAATTGTGAGACTACATTTATTGGATGGAGAAAATACCAATAAAGAAGCATTTGTTCAAGAAATTAAAAATATATTTGATGTAGATATTTCAGAGGATATAAATAAGATAAACAAAGAAGGCTTGATTAGCAAAATAAAAGAAGAAGCTATGCAAATATATGAAAGTAAAGAAAAGGAAATTGGCGAGGGGCCAATGAGAGAGCTTGAAAGAGTTGTTATGCTTAAAGTGGTTGACCAAAAATGGATGGATCACATCGATAGTATGGATGAATTAAAAAATGGTATTGGACTTAGAGCCTATGGTCAAAAAAATCCAGTAGATCAATACAGAGTAGAAGGATTTGACATGTTTGATGAAATGGTAGCAAATATTAAAGTAGATGTAGTAAAATTAATGCTACATATACAAAAAAGAGAAGATATGGGAAGAACACAAACAATAGAGATTACAAAAGCAGCTCAAGAAAATTTGAATAACATAAATTTCGAAAGCTCAAATGGAAATATGCCAAATGCTCCAGAAAAAACAGTAAATAAAACAGTAGTAAATGATGGACCAAAAGCACGGAAGAAATGATTTATGCCCATGTGGAAGTGGTAAAAAGTACAAAAATTGCTGCGGAAAGTAAAGAGTAAAATTAATATTTTATTAAGGAGGTGAAAACCTCCTTTTTTTCGAGCTTTTTCCAGTATTACAGTTTCATTACAATTCTGTGAAAAACATTGACTTAAATCGACAACAAATGTTATACTATATTTACAAAAATGTAAATAATTATAAAAATATATCGAAAAATCAAAGGAAGTTTAATAAACAGCTAAGTTTCAGCAAACTTAGCGAAGGAGGAAAAATGCAAAAGTTAAAAAGTAAATCAAAAAAAATATTCGCTGTCCAAGTAATTTTTGTTGTATGCTTGGCAATGATTTTAAATATAACAGTATTTACAAGTGATGTAAAAGCTGTAACCCAATCAAAAAGAACAGGAATAGATGCTTTTCCTGAAAGTTATAGAGAAGATTTAAGAAAATTGCAAAGCATGTATGGAAATTGGACATTCACAGCATTTTATACAGGAATAAGCTGGAATGATTTTTTAAATGGAGAATGCTCTCCAATAAATAAAAATACAGTTCCAAATTCAAGCGCTCCATATGTTGCACCAGGTGGATATCAAACAGACCCAGGTTTTTGGTGTGCTTCAAGAGCAGCCATTGCACATTATGCAGATCCTAGAAATTTCTTAAATGAAGCAGGCATATTCCAATTTATGGAGATGTCATACAATCCTAGTGTGCATAATAAACAAGGAGTGGAAAAAATACTTAAAGGCACATTTATGGATAAGAGTATTTCGGTTTCAGCAGAAATGGATAATAAATCAGTTAAGGCAAAACAGGAGGGAAGCCATATAATAGTTGCACCAAATACAAAGAATGTGGAGGTTGCTCAAGCTATTGGAATGACAGATTTTGAGGTCAAGGATAAAAATGATAAAGTAGTGTCAAGAGATGCAACTGCAGGAACAGGCTATAAATTTATAAATAAACAATATAATACTGAATATACGATGATTATACTAGGAGATGTTTACGAGGATACAGAAATATCAGCCTCAGACTATGTAGTAATAAAAAATTATTTGATGGGAAAAGGAACCTTAAGCAATATAGGGAAAATAGCAGCAGATGTAGATTGTGATGGAGAGATAACAGCCTCAGACTATGTAAGAATAAAGAATTATTTGATGGGAAAATTGGAAATAACTTTATATTCAAAAACAGTACAAACAGCTTCAATGAGATACTCAGATATAATAATGAAAGCAGCAGAAGACAGTGGAATAAGCCCATATAGTATAGCAATTAAGATAATACAAGAGGTAGGACGTCAAGGAAGTGGCTCAACAAGTGGAACATATCCAGGATATGAGGGATATTATAATTTCTTTAATTGGGGAGCATCAGATAAAGGCAATGATGGAAAGTCAGCAGTAGAAAAAGGCTTAATATTTGCAAAAGGAAAAGGCTGGAATAACCAATATACATCAATAGTAGAAGGGGCAAAAATGATGGCAAATAATTATGTAAGTATAGGACAAAATACAAGCTACTTCTATAAATTTAATGTAATTGATAATGGAAAACATTCATTATACACACACCAATATATGACAAATATTATGGATCCATCAAGTCAGGCAGGAAACTTATTTAATACATATGGCCAAAACGGAGTGCTAGATTCTTCAATAAACTTCATAATACCAGTTTTTGATAATATGCCAAGTGAAAAATGTGGAACACCAACAACAATGGATACATCAGATCCTAATACTCGTTATGTATCAGGAACAGATGTTAGACTTAGAAGAGGACCAGGTACAAACTACGAGGTTATAAAAAAGCTTTATACAGAATATGTATATGTTATAGACTTTAATGCAGGAAATGCAAATGAATATACATGGTGGAAAGTTAGAACATCAGATGGAACAGAAGGATATATAGCATATGATAAAGACTATATAAATTAATATACAAGAACTTGAATTAAGGAGGGGTTAAATTTAATGAAAATTGTAATAACTAGAAAAACAATAGTATTTGCACTGATTTTAATGATTCTCATATGCATGATACAATTACCAGTTAAAGCAGCAGATGTGTCTTTATCTGCGGGAAAAACCACTATGACAGTTGGGGAAACTACTACCTTAACATCTAAGGCAAATAATTGCACAGGTACATTATCATTAACTACATCAGATAGCAGTGTAGTAAGTATAGAAGGAGATACATCTTTGTGGTTAGAAAATAATAGTAGCTCTGTGACAATAAAAGCTAATAAACCAGGTACAGCAACTATAACGCTAAAGCCAGTTTCTTTAGCAGATAGCGATACAGCGGTGAAGGTTACAACTCAAAAGTCAATAACAATAACAGTAAAAGAGAAGCCACAGGCACCAGATACATCTTCAGCAAAGCTTAAATCAATTACAGTTGCAGGAAAAACATACAATAACCCAAATACAGATATAACAGTTACAGTTGATGGAAAAACAGATACAGTAGATATTTCAGCTGTTGCAGTAAATAGTAGTGCAAAAATTTCTGGAACAGGAAAAAAAGAATTGAAAACAGGGACAAATACTGTTGCAATAACAGTTACAGGTTCAAATGGAGCAAAGTTAACTTATAATGTTAGAATAAGAAAACTGGTCGATTCTTCACAGGAGCAACCAAATGTACCAAATACTACACCAGATGCAACACCAGACCAAACAGCAGAGGAACCAACTCTTTTAAGGCTAAAAACTCTAATGATAACAGACACAGAATTATCACCTAATTTTGATGAAGAAACCTTCGAATATTCAGTAAATGTAACAAACGAAGAAAAACTCGACATAATAGCAGAAGCTAATGATGAAAATGCAGAAATAGAAATTGAAGGAAATGAAAATTTTATAGATGGTGAGAATGAAGTTACAATTACACTTACAAGGAAAAATAATTCAAACGAAGAAGAACAAAATGAGGAAAACGAAGAAGAAAACTCAGAGCCAGAAAAAACAGTATATACAATACATGTAACTAAAACAACAGTGGCTCTTTCAGCCCCAGAAGAAGAAAATTCAGGTGAGGATAAGGGATTTTTCGAATCAACAAAGGGAAAAGTAACAATAGGTGTCGCTGGACGGCTTCTTAGCAATAGGAGCAATAGCATTAATTGTTCACAAAGTAAGAGCTGGCAGAGAAGGGCCATCACATAGCGCAAGGAGAGAAGCAAAAAGACGTGCTTCCTTCAATGATTTTGATGATTAAAAAATAAAAAATTAAAAAATTTTTAAAAAAGTATTGAAAAAAAAATAAAAATATAGTATAAATAATAGTGTGAATTTATATACTATCAATAAAGGAGAGTCTTATGAAAACTTTAAAGAAACTAGAGAAAATTTTAATAATGTTAGCTGTTATAGCAGTTATATGTGGACTAGCTACAACATGTAGTGCCGAAACTTCTTCAATTGGAGATATAGTTGGAGATATTCCAGTACTTAATGATCCAACACCAACTCCAACAAGTACACCAACTTCAACACCAAGTCCAATACCACAAAATAATCAAACAGGAAATACAACATTACCTAAAACAGGTGCAAATGATACTATTATGTGGGTATTATTAGGTGCTTGCACAATAGCAGCAGTTTATACTTATAAAAAAGTTAGAGATTATAATGTATAAAGATAAATTATAGGAGAGTAGCTAATAATATGTGCTACTCCTCCTTTGAATTTATTTCTTTTGCTTTGACAATAATTCTGTAATTGTCATTAATACTATCACATGTAATTAAAGTTATTATTCTTGAATTATCAGTATCTTGATTTAAACAAGATATATCATTTTGATTTGCCCTTGTAACCTCATAAATTTCATATTTAATAGTATTATTGTTATTATCATGTATTTCAACAATATCACCATTTTCTAATTTAGAAATATTACTAAAAAAAGTATCATTTTTGTAATTATGTCCAGCAATACATGCATTACCGAATTTTATTTAACTCAGGTCCATAAAACAAGCAAGTAGCAATTTTTAAAGCATCTTTACTAATTCCTGAAAGAATAGGATAAGAAATATTTATCTTTTTAATATCTATGATACCTATCACAGAAAAAGAACTATTTTCATAAAAAGTAATATCATTGCTAATAGGTAAAGCAGTGTAATTTCCTTCATTATTATAAATTTTAGTAATACCGATAACTTTTAGATATGCTTTTAGAAATTCTTTCATTTTTAGCTAATCCATTTTGAAATGAAATATAGTATATAACTAAAGAAATGGAGACAATAATAAGAAAAGAAAACTGCACCTTAAAAAATCGTTTCTTTTTATTATAAGAATAAAATTCAAGCTTATTATCTGAAGCCTCTGATTTAGAATAAGTTGTAAATATAATCTGATTCATAAGAACAATCCTTTTAAGTAGGTTTATTAAGTAACTAGTCCTGCATAATTAAAGGATATTCACAGCTTTCTTCAGCTACTAAAATGCAAAACCAATACTTAATAAATATTATCTACAATATTGATAAAAAAATTCATTTATGTTAAAATATTAACTATAAAAAACTAAGGAGATAAAAGAATATGAAAAATGTAACCACATACCTATTTGTAATGTTTATGGCAATGTTTTGGATATTTAGAATAATAGTAGCATTTTGCTATAATTTAGGAGTAAATTTTGCTGTAATTCCAACAGACTTAAATATGGAAATTGTACTATTATTTTTAACATTTATAGCAATGATATTAGTAATAAAAAGAAGTACATTAGGTGGAATAATCTATTTAATAGGAAATGGCTTATATTTTGGAGCAGACATATTTAACACTATAACACAAATTACAAGTGGAGGAGCTGTAAATTATGGTAACTTTTTTGCTTCCTTCTTAGGAATTGCAATACCATTATTAGTATTATTTGATTTATTATTAGATAGAAATAGAAAAGAACATCCAGTAGATAAAAAAACAGATTGGTTTTACAAAAATAAAGACTTTGATAGACAATATGACGAACGAGCAGACAAAAATCAATATAAATTTTAAAGTTATGAATAGCTGAAAAAATTTTTATAATTTTAAATAAGCATTTAAAATTAAAGAAAGGATCAAAATATATTTAATTTATTAAATATATTTTGATGGTTATAAAATGAGAAATATTATACTAATCCATGGATATAATGGAATACCTAAAATATATGAATATTTTGAATATGAGCTTAAAAAGAAGGGTTATAATATAATAACACCAAATTTTCCAACTAAAACAGACATTACAATTAATTCATATTTTGAAGTTTTTGATAATTATAAAAACTATTTTACACAAGATTGCATTGTTATTGCTCATTCAATAGGAAACGAATTGTTTATTAAATATATATGTAAAAATAATTTGAAAATTGGAATATATATTAGTCTAGCAGCTTTTGGTAATCCTTTTGTGACTGAGGGAAGAGAAGATTTAAATAGTGTAATTGCACCCATTGTAATAAAGGAAGAAGAACAAATCAAATGTAAAGAATTAATTAAAAAATCATATTCTATATATAGCGATAATGATCATATTGTACCATTTAAAGATTTACAAGAATTTCCTAACTTAATAGGTTCAGAGCCAATTTTAATAAAAGGAATAGGACACATGGGAAAAAAGAGCGGATTAGAAAAATTACCAAAAGTAATAGATATTATTGATAAAACTTAAAATAAAAGAATTATACGGATTAGCAGATAGTTTAGAAGGTAGGTGAAGATAATGAATAATTCGATAAACATTAACTGGTATCCCGGTCATATGGCTAAAGCCAAAAGAGAAATTGCAGAAGATATGAGGTTAATAGATGTAGTAGCAGAAATACTTGATGCACGTATTCCCAAATCTAGTCAAAACCCAGATATACATGGAATTATTAAAAATAAGAAAAAAATAATACTTTTGAACAAATGTGATTTGGCAAGTGAAAATGAAACAAAAGGATGGCAGAAATATTTTAAAGAACAAGGAATACCATCAGTTTGTATAAATGCAAATGAGGGGAAAGGTATAAATCAAGTAATATCAGTAATAGAAGATGTAATGAAGGAAGAATTAGAATTAGAAAGACAAAGAGGGAGAATAAATAAAACAATAAGAGTTTTAGTGCTTCGGAATTCCAAATGTGCGGAAAGTCATCCTTTATCAATAAAATTTCAAAAAAGAATTCACTTAAAGTAGGAAATAAGCCAGGAGTAACCTTAAAAAAACAATGGATTAGGCTAAGTAAAAATATAGAGCTTTTAGATACTCCTGGTGTATTATGGCCAAAATTTGAAAGTCAAGAGGTGGGATTAAATCTTGCATTTACTGGTACTATAAAAGAAGAAATTATAGATAAAGAAGAGGTTGCATTTTATTTAGTTAAATATTTAATTAAAAATCATTTAGACAAGCTATTAGAAAAATATAAATTAGATAAAAATGAAATTGAAGCATTACTAAAATCAGATGAAAGTGAAGCTCAAAGTATTTTGCAGATTATAGAAATGATTGGCAAAACAAGAGGAGCATATATGCGGACGGAGGAAGAATAGACATGAAAAAAACGTCAAGTATTTTGCTTACTGATTTTAGAGAAGGAAGAATAGGACATATAACTTTAGAACTACCTTAAAACAAATTTTAGATTGGAGATATAATGGAAGAAAAAGACGTAAATGAAATGTCACCACTAACTTGGGCATATATAGGAGATGCGGTTTTTGAATTATTTATTAGAGAAAATTTAGTAAAAAATACTAAACTAAAACCTCACAAATTACATATAGAAAGTATAAAACATGTAAAAGCATCAGCTCAAGCAAAAACTTTAAGAGAAATTGAAGAAAATTTAACACAAGAAGAAAAAGAAATAGTAAGAAGATCAAGAAATGCAAAGAATCACCACTTACCAAAAAACACTGATGTAAGTGACTATATGCATTCTACTGCATTTGAAGGCTTAATAGGATATTTATATTTAAGTCGGAAAAGAAGAAAGACTAAAGGAAATATTAAACTTATCTAATCATGAAATGTAATGTATGCAAAAAAAGAAAGGAAGGCAATACATGTCAAAGAAACAAGACTATATCAGAAATTTTAGTAT
The DNA here is from genome assembly GCA_948958005.1 of uncultured Clostridia bacterium. Taxonomy (GTDB): domain Bacteria; phylum Bacillota; class Clostridia; order TANB77; family CAG-508; genus JAAWPK01. The sequence goes on along the minus strand of CARDEQ010000009.1, from coordinate 358 downwards.
AATTGCACATATAGACCATGGAAAATCAACACTTGCAGATAGGTTAATTGAAATGACGGGAGTACTGTCAGAAAGAGAAATGGAGTCACAAGTGCTTGATAACATGGAATTAGAAAAGGAAAGAGGAATAACAATAAAATCTCAAGCGGTTAAAATGAAATATAAAGCAAAAGACCGGGAATGAGTATACTTTAAATTTAATCGACACCCCTCGGGCATGTAGACTTTAATTATGAGGTCTCAAGAAGCTTAGCCGCATGTGATGGAGCAATATTGGTGGTGGATGCATCACAAGGAGTAGAGGCACAAACTCTTGCAAATGTCTATTTGGCAATAGATAATGATTTAGAGATTTTGC
>CARDEQ010000008.1:0-21501 GCA_948958005.1 uncultured Clostridia bacterium | reverse complement strand
CTCACTTTCCGGCAAGCCTCCGGCTGGTTTCCAGGCGCGCAGCCAGTTCCTCAAAGGGAACGGTTCCAGCCAGACAGAAGCTCACCCAGTTTTTCTTATTCATATGGTAGCCAGAAAAAAAATTTTTATTATCAATTATTTCTTCAATTTTCTCTTTTTCATATCTTAAATCAATTATCTCTATTATCTCATCTGATTCTATTGCGAGTTTTCTTTTAGGTATTAAAAGCAAAATACCATACCATTTATTATTCTGCTTATTTCTCCATACTGCATTATTGTCAAATTTTTCCCATAAAAATTCTAGTTTGTCATTATATTTTTTCTCTATATAGTTTATAATTTCTAATGCTTGCTTGCTTTTAAATGCTTCTTTAGTTGTGCACCTTTCAAATATTTTATTTAGTCGTGTCTCATACTCTTTTTTTATTTTTCCTATGAACTGTCCTTCTGCATTCTGAATATCGGCAAGAACAAATTCTGTTTTTTCTTCTAAATCTATTAGCTTTGAGTAACTGTCTTTTTCTGAAATAACTACCTTTAATTCAAATTGGTTATTTCCTATACTAGTTTTGTAAATATATTTGTTGTCCTCCTCCTTAAATCCGTATTCTAGTAATGCTTTAGAATTGATTTTTCTATTTTTTAATCTATCATTTAGATTTCTCATAATTATCACCTTATATAATTATTTATAACACAAATCTTACATAAACACAATTGTTTTAGACATAAATCGCCCCAAAGTTTCTTAAATCTTGTAAACTTTGGGGTGATTATATTATTTATAATAATTTGTATTTTAATTATTATTCATTTGATATTAATTTCTTTGCTTGCATTTTAGATATGTTAAAGTCTCTAAAATCCATATTTTCCTTTTCTAGTTTCTTCTCTAATCTGTCTATATATCTTGTTAGTGCTCTTTTTTCTTGAAGAGTTATTCCGTCCATATCTAATAATCTCATTATTTCTCTGACTGCATCTGTGTCTGTTTTCTTGATTAAATATTCTACGTCAATTTTTCCTGTTTTTGTAAATCTGTCTATATTTCTTTTTGCTATAATTGCATCAAAGTTTGCAAAATTCATACAAATATATACTGTTATAATTATTCCGATATATACTCTTGGTAAATTTATTTTTATGTTTAGTATATATGCAATTGTTGGTATTAGTAGAATTACCTCTGTAAATAATGCACAATATACTAAAAGTCTAAGCAATGTGTATCCATACGCACTTTCATAGAAGTACATTCTTAATACTGCTGAAATTAATATGATTAAAGTAAATATTATCATTACTATGCACATTGTATTTATATAGGCATTTGATTTCTTTTCTTTATTTTTTTCACTTCTCTTTGCTATTAATATTGTAACGATATTTATTAATGATACTATCATTAATTGAAAAAATCCTTGTCTTGCATAATTTGCATAGTTTATATCTATATTCTCAACAAACAATGCTCTTATTTGTATAATGCAGAATATTAGATATACTGCATTTAATGCTCCTAGCACTACTCTTATTGTGAAGTTATCTTTTATTATAATATTTTGTTTAACTTGTTGTTCTTGCTTTTTGCATTTCCTTAAAATGTAACTAAAGAATATTAATAGATATATACACACTAGCCCTGATAATAGTATTCTTGCTACTATATCTGATAACTTAATCTGTAAGATAAAATCCCATACAATTTTTTCTAAATGAGAAAATAAACTTCCAAACACTTCATCAGCTGATGCAAGTAACATTATTATTACTAAAACTAATGGAAATGTTATCGCAATTGCTTTTGCTAACTTTTTCATTTTTTTTGTATCTCCAACTTTGCTTTTTGCTTGTTTTCTTTCTACAAAATCCTCTGATAATTTGTTAAATGTTGCTTCAATAAAACCTAACGGTTTAAAGAATACTCCTAATACATCTTTTATTAATCTTAAATTATATTTTATTTCATCATTAAATAATTTATAAAGCATATATGCTATAAGTAGGATTATTACAGCAGCATTTAATGTGTTAAAAAATCTGTTATTGTAAATGAAATATGTGCTTGATAAAAGTATTATTGGTATCATTAATACTTTTGCTTTTTTGTTTACTATTTTCCCTTCTTTTTCTAATTTATGAATTATATAATATGTGAATGGCGCTATAAATAAAAGCATTGATAACCCTATTGCTTTTCCGAAAAATAGTAGTGTCCACCATACTCCAAAAATAGCTGATGCTATAAATATACTAATCATTTCCCTTCTCCTATTCTTAACATTCTAATATATCTCCTGGATTACATTTTAGAAGCTTACAGACTTCATCTAAGGTAGAAAATCTTATTGCTTTAATTTGGTTGTTTTTTATATTGACAAATTTGCTTGTGTTATATCTAACTTTATTGTTAATTTATTTTCTTTTAGATATATTATATCTCTTTTTTTATTCTTTTTCGATTTTTACTTAACTAAGTTTAAATCGCCTTTTATAATAATTGGTGACATTCCTGATATTTCATCATATAACATTCCTTCAGGTACTTCATTATATAAGTATATTTTTTTCTTATTTCTAAAAGCCTCATATATTTCAAGAAATGTTGCACCACCTACATAGTTCTTTTTTCCATCCTTATCAAAGTTTAAAGTAAGTACTGCATCCATTTGGGCAATTCTTTCTTCACTCATTCTAAACATTCTAGCTTTAAATTCTGCATGTGCCTCCTCGCCTTTCTCCCATGCATCTGCTTCAACTTTAGGATTTGCATAAGAATTTGGCAATTCAATAGAGTGCCCTTGCTTTTCTAGCGCAGCTTTTATTGGTGGTATATTTTTATAAAATGCCTTACTACATATGATTAATATTTTCATATTCTTCCCCCTATATATTGATAATTTCGTTATCAATTAACATATTACCATAAATTGTCTTTTAATGCAATATATTCTCATAATATTACTCGTCTTATAAGAAGCCAAAAAAATTACCTTTCGCTTTTACCTCTCTATATTTCTTCTAGTATAATCAAAATCTCCATATTTTGTCCTTGCAAATAACTGATGCATTTGTGCATAAACTGTTCCATGGCATTGCTCTAAGATTTTATCTATATGTTGTTTTACCTGTTCTGGATACATACCATTTGTTCTTACTAATACATCATTTCCAATATTAATACTTTCCCCTTTTTTAAAATACTTCTTTCCTATTAGCATTCCATCCTCTAAATATTCTATTGTGTCATTACTATTTTTAAACATTACACCGCAGCCATGTGGTGTAAGAGTAATTTTTTTATCTTCTAATTTTATTGTATTTTTAGAAGATAAATCAGGATGCACTAGATAAATGTCATTTCCAGGTGCAGTCAATAAAGTAAAGTTACTTTGCTCCCATTGACACCCTATACATATAGCACTGCTAGTAGGCATTCCGTAATGGCTTAAATTAATAACTTCTTCACCTGCCAGTTCTCCTAAAACCGTCTTACAAAAATATTTATTTCTATCTCTATTTATTTTTTGCAGCATATTAGCTAATTCTGAAAATTGAATAGCTTTTTTTCCATAAATATATCTCAAATATCTATTTCCATTATCAGCATATTCTGTTTGAATGTCCTCATAATACCAATTGCCTTTTACAGGATATAGTCCATATTTTAAATTATCTTTTTTTAATTCTATTGCAGAAGCATGAACTATCATATATTGGCCTTCTAAAAGTTCTGAATTTTTTTTATTTTGTTCAGCTAAAATTACAAAATGATTTCCAACATTATGATTCCAATAAAATTTATCTGCTCTTTCTAAATCAATTGAAGCTAATATTTCTCGTGGAAGATATGCTGCTGCATATTCTAAATATGTTTCTCTATTTTCCATAACTTTATCTAATCTTTTTTTGAACTCTTGAACAGTAATGTTCTGATTTAATTTATATACAGTAGTACCACAAACATTTACAGTTGCATCTACTGGGATAAATGGTACATCAGAATTCCAAGAATAACAAGCACCTGTATAAAATCCTCCTAGCATTCTTGTTCCATTTTGTGCTATTCCTAAATCAGGCATTGCATATATTGTGCTTTCTTTTTGTGTATAAGATAATTCTGTTCCTACTTTACTTAGTAATTTTGATGTCATTTCTAATTGTTTTAATATTTCTTTTTGTGTATAATCATTTAGCGAAAAATTTGTTACCATATTAAAAATACCCTCTTATAATAAATTTGATTTCCATCAATTTAATTATAAAAGGGTTCTGTAATTATGTAAAATACATATTTATTTCCAAAATATAACTTTAGATTATATTTTACAGTTACTTTTTAAAATATCAATTAAATCCTTTAATTCTTTAAAATTATTATTAATGTTATAATATATTCCGAATTCTGCATTTGGAAGGGAAAATCCAACATCTAAAATGCATAATTCATTATTGGATAACCTTTCTTCTACATATTCTTTTGTCATAACAGTTATTACATCTCTAGCTTTTAATAATTCAAGCATTGCAGTATAATTTACATTATCGACATTGATTGTATCATTTTCCCTATATTCAAGCTCTTTTATCAAATTTTGATATGCACTAGAAAATTTTTTCAAAGTGTAAATTGTCATATTTCTTAAATCTTTTTTAGAAATTTTTTTATTTAAGTACTGTGAATTGGCATTTACGATAAATACATCATGTAATTCTCCAATTTTTATGAATTTAATTTCTTTTGTATTATATAATTGTTCACTATATTTTTTAGAAAAGGCAAGGTCGATTTTTTGTTTTTCTAACATTGAAAACATGTTTTCTGCTATTAATTGATTTATATTAATAATACTATTTGGGTAGCTTTCATAAAATTTAGAAATTGCACTATTATATATTTTACTTGGCATATTTACATGTGCACCTAAGCTTATCTTTTCACGGACATTAAATATCTCCTCTGATTTTGAAAGAATATTAACTGAAGACTTTATTTGTAAATACAACTTTTTACCATTTTCATTTAATATCATTCCATATTTACTTCTTTTAAATAATTTTACATTTAATTCCTTTTCTAAATTCTTAATATGTTTTGTTATTGCTGGTTGTGAAATATGCAAAATTTCACTTGCTTTTGTTATGTTTTCCTCATCTGCTACTATTTTAAATATTCTATATAGTTCAAAATTTACCATAAACTACTCCTTATAACATTAAACAAGTTTTCCATATTCTTATCAATTTTGGGCAAAATAATTACTTCGAAAAGTCTAACGAAATTTAATTTATTCAAATTGATTAGCTAATTGGTCAACAGTAATTCCACCTTTTCCTTCCCAATCAATTACTATATTATCAAACTCCTCTGCTCTAAATAAATCTAATTTATTATAATCTTCCATATCCATTTCAAAATTTAATGAATTTATATTTTCATTTATTCTATTACTGTTAGTTGTTTTGATTAATACCTTTAATTTCTTTTGTTTAATAATCCAGTTTAATATAATTTGATTTTGTGTTTTATCATATTTCTTTGCTAATTCAACTAATAATAAATAATTTCTATTCGCTGTTCTATTTCTTCTTAATGGTTGATAGGCACAAAACATAATATCATTTTCTTTACAATAATTTATAATTCCGATATCTTCATTTAATTTACACTCTAAATTATAAACACCTTCATATATACTGATTGGATATTGTTCGTTTACTTCTTTTAATTGATTAAGGTTTGAATTTGACAATCCTAAACTTTTTGCTTTTCCTAATTCTATCATTCTATTCATTTCTTTGTATGTATCGATTAATGGTAATTTGGTAAAAATAACAGAATGTAACATTAAGCAATCCACATAATCAATGTTCATTATTCCCAAATATTTATCTAATTGCTCCTCAATATCAGTTATTTTTTCAACAGTTGGCTCTATTTTTGTTGTTATAAAAAGTTTATCTCTTCCTACCTTCTTAATAAATTCTCCAATAAATTCCATTACTTTACCGTCTTCATATAAATAACTAGTATCAATATAATTTTGTCCTAACTTTAAGGCTTCAATTAAAGCATTCATACTAGCTTCTTTTTCATTCAAATCAATTCTAAATGTCCCTATTCCTAATGGATATATATCTTTTAAACTTATCATTTTGTTCCTCCAAAATTTATATTAATTTCTCTCAATAATAATATCTGCAACGGTTAAATTGGTTTCATTTGTAACATTGCCTATGATTGTTTTAGCAGCCTCATAAGCTTTCATAAATGTAGATTGTTTTTCTTCTGATACATAATCTCTACTATTTCTGTAAAATTCTGTATTAATTCTCACTGGATATACACTTATTACTTTTACTCTTGTACTTTTATATCAGGTTTTCGAATTTTCTGTATATCATTTTTATCCCCATTTGATGGCACAATATATCGCCCTATTAGTGCTGCATAAGACATTAAAAGGAGTAGCCTTTGGGAAAAGATTATTATTAATGACAAATTAAAAGAAAAAACAAGAAAAATATTCTGCCATAAATTGCCAATTGTTGCTATTGGTTTACTTGGGTTGCCTAAAATCAATGACTTTGTTCATATAACGGAAATATGGCTCGGGCGGTTAGATTCGAACTAACGCATGTCGGAGTCAGAGTCTTTATGAGTGTTTTATATATACTATTATTTATTGTTATATAATACCTCTTAAAACGGCTCTAAATCAAACATTCTTACCCTAAATTTATCTAAACTTACTATCTAACACTAATTATAAAATAACAAATTTTTATAAACTTTGGTTAGATATTGGTTAGATGTTTTCGTTAGATTTATTATAACAGATAATCTGCTATTGATAAATAGTTTTTTGAAAATTTCTATAAAAAATTTTTGCTATAAAGTTACTCTATATTCACAATAAAATGGCACAGAATTGATTGTGAAGGCAAATAAATATACTTTAGACTACTTGTAGTTTTTAAGCTACAGGTAGTTTTCTATAAAATTTTTACTAAATAATCTATAAGTCTAATAACTTATAAAAGTATCAAAAAGTGTAGAAAAATGCTAAAGAAAATGTTATAATAATTCTAATATTATATAGTGGGGGTTTTTATGAGTAATATAGAAAAAGGGCAAAATGTTGTTTTTGATTTAAGAAAACAACTTAAATTTGTTGAGAATATAGGCAAAGGCGGAACTGGTCGAACTTTATTGTTCAAAGATGAAACTACAGATATGCTTTTTGCTATCAAAAAATATGAAACAGAAGATGAAAAACACAAAGATGAATTTTATGATAGATTTGTTGAGGAAATAAAAATATTATTTAAACTTTCACATCCTAATATAGTAAAAGTATATAGTCACTATTTATATCCAGAACAAAAGGTTGGATATTTACAAATGGAATATGTTGAAGTAACTACGTTAGATAACTATTTTCCGCCAATTTTTACAGATAATTATAATGAATTAGAGGAAATTTTTAAAGAAACCATATCAGCTTTTGACTACTTAGAAAAGAATAACATTTTACATAGAGATATTAGTCCACAAAATATCTTAATAAATAGTGATGGTCATGTAAAAATTATTGATTTTGGTTTTGGTAAAATATTACGCAATGATGATAGTGCAGACGATAATAGCATAATATTAAATTGTCCAGTTACACAACTTCCAGAAGATATTACTATTTATAATAAATATAATCATACAACTGAAATATATTTTATCGGTAAACTCTTTGAACACATTCTCAAAGAGAATAATATGAAAGATAGTTTTAAATATACTTATATAATAGAAAAAATGACACAAATTGAAAGTGAAAAAAGATATAAGTCATTTTCAGATATTATATCTGCTATTTCTGAATTAATGTTTCGAGAAGATTATTTTACAGAAGAAGAAAGTAAAACTTATATTAATTTTGCAAATAAATTATATAATCAAATGATCAAATTAAGTGGCAATATACAAAGAAAGAATATAAATGAAATAATAACTAATTTGCAAAAGGTATTAAGAAATAATATGCTAAATGAATTTATACAATCAAATAACAATTTAATAAGATGTTTCACTAATGAATGTTCTAACTACTATATACAAGCTGACATTGAATACAAAGTAGTAGAAAATTTTTATAAATTAATTATCTCGCTTTCTGAGGATAAAAGACAAATAGTTATAGATAATCTATATACAAAATTATCTAATGTAGAAATAGAGTATAATTTTGATGATTTACCATTTTAAAAATTATTTTCATATAAAAAACTAAATATTTAATAAATTAAAAGCTTATTGTAGAAAAATCTACAACAGGCTTTTTTTGTTATATACAAAGAGAAATGCAACACCTCTTAAAAAGTGTTTGGTGTGATGAGCCGCTGCTATAAAGTTTATCCGTATTAGTACTAACAGTCTATTGGTACGAAGTGCGTTAGTGAGATTTTAGAACAAAGACTCACAATAAAAAAAGAGTATTCGGTGGCATATCTTGGTGTGGATTTGTAATTGCAAAAAGTTTGGACAAGTATGAACAAGATACTTAAATGTATCAGCAATTATAGTAACTATGTGTTACTTACTAGACTACCTATGAAACGAGGCGAACGACCGACGGTTTCTGTCTTTATAGGTGTAATAATTCTATTTTTCATAAATGGAATTATTACACCTAATTCACTTTAGCTCTCTCCCTCTGGTTTCTACTTTGAGGAGCTTAAGTGAATACCAAAAAGTATTTTTGCTTTTTGGTGTGAGCATAAAAAATTTATTTTTTTGCTCACTTTTACTAAAAAATTGCGTTAGCAAATTTTTAGTAAACCCCTAAAAATGCGAGCAGCTTTTTTAGGGAGGGGTGTGGGGTTTTAACCCTGCCACACTAACACTTTTTGCCATAGGCTAAAAAGTGTTGTAGTGTGTTACAGCACTTTTTGAATTATAGCAAAATTTGGAAGAAGAAGTGCTATTTCAATAAAGCTAAGTCAAAGGAGGTTTGTTAAAAATGAGTTACGCAATAATTAGAAATGAAAAATACAAAAGTGAAAATTTAAAAGGGATATATAGGCACAATGAAAGAAGAAACAAAAACTATTCTAACAAGAATATTGATAAAGAAAAATCATACCTCAATTACTCAATAAAAGCACCTAACTTTACTTATGAAAAGGAATTTGAAAGAATAAGGAAAGAATATAACCTAAAAGGGCAAATAAAAACAGTAAGCAATATTGCCTGTGAATACATTATCACTTCTGATAATGCTTTTTTTGAATCTATTGGAGAAGAAGAAACAAAAAGATATTTTGAAACTGCGTATAATTTTGTATGCGAATATAAAGACTTAGGAGAACAATATATTATGTCTGCGAAGGTACATTTAGACGAGGACACTCCGCATCTTCATTTAGTTTTTATCCCTGTTGTCCATACCACAGACAAAAAGGGAAACAATATAGATAAAATTGCTTGTAGTGAGTTCTGGAAAGAAAAGGACAGTTATAGAAGATTACAAGACGCATTTTATGGATATATGGTGTCAAATGGGTTTAATCTTCAAAGAGGAACACCAAAAGAACAAACAGGCAGAGAACATTACGATTTGAAAGATTTTAAGTTAATGACAAATTATGAAGATACAAAGAAAAAGCTAGAAAATATGAAACTTGAATTACCAAAAGTTCCTGAATTAAAGGATATGAAAAAGTTTATGGTTAATAGAGATGAAAAGATTATAAATGAAATAATCAAGCCCAAAGATGAAATAATAGAAGAATTGCATAAAAACAATGTAATATTACAAGAAAAACTTTTAAAACAAGCAAATGTAATTGATGTAGCTGAAAAATACCAAAAAGAGAGAAATACAATACTTGCTGATAATGAAGAACTACACAGGCAGGTAAAGCATTTAGAACACGAATACAAAAAGAAAAGTAATAACCTAGATTACGATTACAGCAATAGAAAAGTGGAACTTGAGAAAGAATATCAACAAAAGTCTTTTGAATTAGAATACAAGTATCATAATAAGATTCATAAGCTAGAAAAAGAAAATAGCAAATTGCATAAAATAATAGACAAATTCTATGAAACTGTTGAGAAGTTTATACATTGGATTTGCAAAAGATTTGCTGTTCCTGAAGAAGATGAACTTATACGTGATTTTCAAGAGGAAATACAAACATTCATTGATCCAGAAAAACAACTAAAACACGAAAACAAGGAAAAAGAACATGAACTCGAATTATGATAAAATTAAAAACAATCGTGTAAAGAGTCCACTCAAATTCAAATAAAGAGTTGATAGTCCTAATATGAATAAGCCTTCTATCTAGTTTTGTTATTTCACTAGTCATCGCAAATTCAAGATTCGCTCATAGAACTAGACTAAAGCTCAGGAAATAGGACATAATCGCAACACTAAAAATTATTAACAGGACATTTACACGATATATATGATTATATACTGAAAGAAGATTGATGTAAATAGAAACGGGACAAAAAAGTAACATTTTTTTATTAAATATTGCTTATGATGTATATTCATAAAATGCCTATTCTTAAACTATTAAACACTTACTTGTATAAATATTGGGCTATATGCTTCATTGTGAATAACACCACTAAATTGTAACATAATAAATAGATAATGCAAAAGGTGGTGATATGTGATGGCATTGATAGATATTTTTAAGCAAAATGTAAAATTTTATAGATTCAATAAAAACTATTCACAAGAACAACTTGCAGAAATGTGTGGATTAAGTACGCATTACATATCAGATATTGAAAATGGTAAATATAGTCCATCCATTCCAACAATTGAACGAGTGGCAAAAGCACTAGAAGTTACACCTGACTTACTTTTTGTAGATAATCCAAAAGCAAAAAAGTTATCACCTAGGGTGGATATTCATCGTAAGAAATAATCGTGGTTCTTTAATAGTATTTCAAAGGGACGAATACGATACATACTTTTTATATTTTCTATGTAAAAATATAAAAGGGTGAAATATTGTAATGAATAATGCTAAAGACTTAGAAAAACAATTAAATAAGAATTATATGCCTATAATATATAAAAATATTAAAAAATTCAGGAAAGAAAGTGGTTACGAATTAAAAGATGTAGCTGAAATATTGGATATGTCATACGATTATTTAAGAAGAATTGAGTCTCAGAATGATGATGTAAAAACCTGTTCATTAAAATTATTGATAAAATTTAGTATATTATATAATAAGAAGATTGATGATTTTTTAAAGGAATAAATTAATAATAAAACTAATTTTTTAATTTAACTGCTCATATAGTAGAACAGAACTAGGTGTACGATAGCATCTAGTTCTGTCAATATAATAGCTATTTTCTGTTTTACATAGATTTAATACTTCACTGCTAACTTGTTGCTTTTCTTACTGCCTAACTTACTGCTTTTTATTTTATACTATTTGATTAATTAAATTACTAATCTCAAAATCATAGTAGTATTTTCCAATAACCTTTTCTATCTGAGCCAACTCTTTCAATTTTTCCTTTTCCTTTTAAATTAGATAGTAAAGTTGAAACGGTTCTTCTTGATACATTTAATTTATTTGAAAGTTCTACTTGAGTTATATTAGGATTTACTTTTAATAGTTCCAATAATTTCATTTCATTATCTGTGCAATTTTCTGTGAAGTTATCTGTGCAATTTTCTTTAACATTCTGTGCAACTGTTTCTACTTTTTCTTTTCTAAAAGTAACTTTAAAAGTACCTCTTAGTGTTTCAAACTCTGGCTCAGGCAAGTTAATTTTCATCATTTCATCTCTCATTGTAGCAATACCTGTGTGTCTGTTTTCAACAATATCAGTAGTTTCCTCTAAAAGTCTTATAATAGTATTATTTCTAACTTCAAGCATATTGTCTGTGCCTAAATTTTCTAATCGATTATTTCCATACAAATCTCCAGGATTTAATATTTCAATTCTATCGTCAAATATTCTTAAATAGATATATGCGCCTTCTGTATTAGAACTATAATCTCTATGAATAAGTGCATTTGCTATTGCTTCTCTTAATGCTTTCATTGGATAAATAGGAACATCTTCTCTTTTTCCATTATCATCAATAATAACTCTAGCTGGAATATTTTTTCTAACAAAAGATAAAGATTCTTCTAGCATTTCTTCAATAGTTCCTTCAACTCTTTTATTGTCATCAAATCTTTGTCCCATTTCTCCAATATCTCCAAGTTTTCTTCCTGGTACTACTACACAAGCAATAAAAAGTTGTGGTAAATACCCTTGTGGATATTCTCCAAATACCATCATTCCTGCAAGAGTAGGTCTAATTTTACCTGTACTGTTTTCTATAATTCCGTTTAACTTTAATACTTTTTCATCAGAAAACTTTGAAAGATTAGGTTTATCTTTCTTTATATTTATTAAATAGTTTGAAATCTTTTCTTGATTTAAGTCCTCAAATTCTGCTCTTTTTATAGGTCTTAAATCTTCTTCTATTCCATCCATATAGCTTTGTAAACTATAAATTTCGTAATCAGTCATATGCTCATCTGAATCTCCAATTCTAATATATGAGCCCTTATTTATTCCTACATTTTTATAATAACAAGGTTTCTTTTTCTGTGGTAGTTCATTTATTTGTACTGCTAATAATCTTTTATCATTATATGTAATTGCTAAAAATTCTGGTCTAATTTTAGGCTCAAGAGAAGTAGTACATAATGCAGTAATTTGTTTTTGTAGTTCATTTACATCATATACATCTTGCTCTATAAAATTATTATTCTCATTTATTCCAAATATTATAATTCCACCATATTTATTTGCAAAAGCAGAAATTGTATCATAACATTTTTGCGGGCAACCTTTTTCAGCTGTTTTGGCTTCTATCTTGTCCGTTTCTGTTTGATATTTTTGCATATATTTTATTGCATCTATAACTTCTTTTTCTGTCATAAATTTACCTCCATTATAAAAGTTCGAAAATAATTTCTTTTAAAATCTTCCACATTAGACTAGCATTTTCTGTTGATATATCCATTTTTCCTCGAATTTCTTTATTAGGATGAATTACATTCCTGTATTCTCTAGAAAAATGACTCAAATAATAATTTGTATCACTTAATATTTGCAACTTGTTTGCTACATATAAAAGTTCATCCAATATCATTTTATCAATAGTTTTAACACATTTATTCTTTCTGTTTCTCAAGCCTATTAAATCATATTCTTCAATTCCTATACTTTTTATCTTATATATTAATAAAGTTTCAATTATGCTTCCACTTAAGATTATTGCTGACTTATTTTGAGATAACAGTACGGAATAAGCGCATTCTTTTAAATCTCTTATTAATATTTCTTTCAATTCTTCATCATCTATGTTATTTAGTTTTTTCTGTAAAATTATATTATATCCTATATTTTCTAAGTTTTCCAAACTTAGATTTTTACAAACATCTTGAAGTTTCTTTTCTTCATTAGATTTCTCTAGTATAATTTTAGTTTCTAATTTTTCATTTATTCTATTATAATTATTTATATGGATTTCATCTTCTAATATGTCCTTAGCTTTTTTTATACATTCAAATGCCTCATCTAAATATCCAAAATCTTCGTATATAAGAGCAATATTGTTTAATACTGATGAATTACTAGGTTGTTTTAGTAGAATATGTTTATAAAATTTTAATGCCTTTTCTTTTTCTTCCATTTTACAATATGAATATGCAATTTCAAAAATAGATTCTAAATTCTTTAAAATCTTATCATCTATCATATTACAAATCTTTACAATTTTTTCGTAGAACTTTCCACGATACAATTCAGCTATTAATCCACTTATGAGTTCTTGTAAATTTTTATTCCAGTCTAGTAATATTTCACTTGTACTTAATGTTTCCTCCATGTTATTAGCTATTATTAATAAACTTTCATCATCAATATTTTCGAATAAATCATATATATTCAATAAATCTGATTCACAATTCCTTCCTTTTAACAAAATTTTAATTAATATTTCATAAGCATCTACATACATACTAAAATGTAGTTTCATCTCATACAAAACATTAGCAACATAGATATTAAATTCACTACTGTTAAAAATTTTATCTAAATTTAACATATCCTTTTTAGTATATCTATATAAACTAATAAGTTCAGACGGTTTATATAAATATAATATATATAATTCCTTAGCTTTATTTTTTCGAGTTAAATCATTTTTATATAGATTAAATATTTCATTAAAAATTTTTTTATATATGTACGAGAAATCTACATACATATCAAAACCAATACCATCATAAAAATCATCAATAGTATTATTCAAAGAAATTTTATCAAAATATAAATTTGCACTAGATAAATTTTCGTTTTTAATATAAATATATATCATAGCTAAATATTGCGAATATTTCAACTTATTATCTAAATCATTTTCTATAATGCATTTTAACCTGTCTATTAAAGTAACAACTTCATATTCTTCATTGCTAAACAAATATGAATATATATCAAGTAGTTCAAAAAAATTTTTCTCATGAATAGAAAAATTAAAGTTTTTTATTAGTAAATTTGTATAATGCTTAACTCTATCCCATTTATTTTTACTAATAAGAATTTCCAATACTTTAATAAATAATTGATAGTCTAATATCTTTTCATCATCAATTTGCTTTATAACTACCTCTTTTTCATCATCATTTACTCTTTCAAGCAATTCTCTCATTATTGATGGATCTCCCTTAAATTTTTTAAGACCATCTTTCAAATAATTAATAGCTACTGTTTTATCTTTTTCTACTTGCGCATACAACACGTAGGAATTTGAATTCACATATTGACTTTTTATATTCCATAATAAATGTAATCTCGCCTTTTCTTCATTTCTTGCTCTATTTAGCCATGAACTATTAATATATCCCACAAGATAATTTGCTCTTGCCACTTCTGCTTTACTTGTTTCTTCATTCATTACAATTTCTTCTAACTTCTTCTCTGCTAGTTCAAATTTTCTTTCATCTATTTCTTTTTCTATTTCTTCGAACATTATTGTCTCCTTCTAATTTTTACTTATTTTCTTCCATCCATTTATACAAAGTATCTTCGTCTAATTTACCTTGTTTAAATAGTTTTATCTTTGCTTGTGCGTCTTTTTTCCATTTGTCAAAATCTTTCTTTAGTTGCTTATTGTCCTTATTCCTATAAACTGTCATAACCTTTTGCTGATATGTTCTCCTATAAAGTAGCAGTGCAGGTGTATTTTCAAGATTCTTTTTATAGCTTTCACTTGCTCCTTTATCTCTACAAGTTGGAGTGCCATCAACATTTTTTAAATTACAGTAAATTTCATTTTGTCTAAATGTTGGTATAAAATATCTACCACAGTTCTGACAAGTTTTAATCAGTATATTTTCTTGTTTTACAAGTTGTTCTAATATAACAAAGCAAATACTACCTAATTTTGAGCTTGTATAAACATTATGAAGTTCTAAGTTTGGGTCTTTTTCCTCAATCTTTTGTATAAGGCTTGTCTGACTTTCATAACGATATTTATTATGTATTTTCACATAGTTATCTAAAATAACTTCAATATTCTGGGAATACGCATAAATATCATTTTGTATCACATAGCAAGCAAATTTTGAACTTGCAGAATATTCTCGTAGTTCCTTACGTCCGTTTAGGCTATATATGAAGTCGACACAGTTTCTAAATTGCCTTTGCAATTCTAGTAATATATCTACATATTGCTCATAGGTATCCTTTAATATTCTAATTACTTCTTCCTCCGTTAAAGGTTCTCTTTCAGCTAAGAAATGTTCGTCATCTTTTATTAGCTCTAAACCATAGGCATATAAGAAAGTAGTATAAGCACTTTCAAAAGTTGAAAAATCTGCATTTAATAAATTGATTAGTAGCATTCCTATACTTTCAGCATAGTGAATATAGATTGTACTTGGTTGTTTTCTCCATTCTCTTTTTTTCTTATCAGGCTTTTTCTTAAAAATATTTTGTTCTAATTCTAAGTAGAATCTTGTTTCATCATTTTCCTTTTCATTTCTTGTAACTCCATATAAATATAAAGGAGTTGCATAATATTCTTCTTTTCTTTGAAAATCAAACCATATATAAAACCCTTCAAATATGTTATGGGCTGGTAATTCTCTCATTTATAATCTCCTTCGTAAAATTTTTTGTAAAAAATCTTAATTTTTTTTTGAAATTGTATTGACATTTATAAATAATATCTATATAATATTAACAATATTAAAATACTTTGTGAGATTTTTCACAATATAATAATACAACAAACAACAAAAAATGTCAATAGGCGAATTTACGTTAGCCGTTTGAACGAAGTGAATTACGGATAACCTATGGGATACCTGTATTTGAAAACTTGCAAACAAAAAGTTAACTAGGAGGAAGTGAAAATTTGGATACTAAAGAACAAATTTTAGATTTATACTATAATCAGCATTTGAAACAGAATGAAATTGCTAAAATAGTTGGTAAAAGCAGTCCTTATATTTCAAGAATTGTAAAGACTGATAAAAGAAATGCCAAAGAGAAGGAAACTCGAAAACAAACTAACAAAGAAAAAAGAGCAGTTTATTTACAAGACTACTTTGCAAACTATGAAAGATCAAAGAAAGACGATAATACTTACGAGCAAATGAAAGCAATTCAAAAACAAGATGCAATGGAATTATCATATAATAATCATCTTTCAGACTATGCTTATGTTCAATGCAACTTAGGTGCTTATCATAGGAATAGCAAAGGAGACTTGATTATAGATAGAAAATTAAATGTGGGTGCTGATATTCCTAAAAAAGTAAATATGAATATTAAAGTTCCAACACAGAAGTACAAACATAAATATTGTTTTAGTCATTAAAAAGCCTTTATACAAGTTATAAAGGTGTTTTTTTATAGATAATTTTAAAGGAAGGAGGTTTTATTATGGGTAATATCAAAGAAAATTATCAACTAATGTTTACTGATTATAAAGATTTGGTAGACATTAAAGATTTAAAAGAAATGCTTGGAATTGGTATTACTCTCGCATATAGATTAGTAAGAGATAATACCATAAAAGCTCTTAAAATCGGCAGAGAATACAAAATACCAAAAGCAAATGTAATTTCATATTTGATTAATGAAAATAAGACTACAGACTAGATTTTTAATACTTTAAATGGTATTATTTTAAATATCAATAGTAGGTTAAATCTAATCTGTTATAGCAAAGAAAGGAGTTTTAATGAATATAACAGCAAGCCTACAAATTAAAAATAATATATATCAAGTTGTTTTGAATTATAAAGATATTAATGGCAAAAGAAAACAAAAATGGGTTTCAACAGGACTTTCGGAAAAAGGTAATAATAAGCGATTAGCAAATCAAAAAATGCAAGAAATACTTGCTGATTTTAAGGAAAGTATGATTTGTCCTAATTTAAAAACTGATGACAAATTATTTACAGCATATCTAAAAGAATGGTTATTATCTATAAAAAATACTATTGAAGAAAACACTTACGATTCTTATAAAGTCATTGTAAATAAAATTTGTGATTATTTTGGAGATAAGAATATTTTGCTAAATGATTTGAAGCCTGTAGAAATTCAAAAGTTTTATACTTACTTGTATTCTAAAGAATTAACAGGAAATACTGTTTTACATTATCATAATGTTATAAGAAAAGCTTTGCAAACTGCTTTAAAACTAGATTTGATATTAAGTAACCCTGCTGATAGAGTAGAAAGACCTAAAAAAGAACAATTCATTGGAAGTTTTTATTCTCAAACAGAACTTAATGCACTGTTTACTTTGATTAAAGATGATCCATTGAAAATGGTTATTTATCTTACCAGTTTTTATGGATTAAGAAGAAGTGAAGTTTTAGGCTTAAAATGGGAGGCTTTCAATTTTGAAGATAAAACAATTACCATTAAGCACAAGGCTATTGAAACTAGAAAAGATAATAAAAGAGTTATACTTTTAAAAGATAAAACTAAAAATCAATCTAGCTACAGAACTTTACCATTAGTCGATGATATTATTGTACTTTTACAAGAGCATAAAAAACAAATTGATGAAAATAAAAAATTATGTGGAAATAGTTATAATAAAAAATATTTAGATTATATATGTGTCGATTCTATGGGCAAATTATTTAGGCCAGAGTATGTAACAGACCATTTCACTTTAATTATGAATAAAAACAAGGATGTTTTAAGAAAAATTAGATTTCACGATTTAAGGCATTCTTGTGCAAGTCTTTTACTTGCTAAAGGTATACCTATGAAAGAAATTCAAGACTGGCTTGGTCATTCTACCTATTCTACTACTGCAAATATTTATGCTCATTTAGAAAAAGATACAAAAAATAAATCTGCTAATATCCTTGCTAATACTTTAACATTTGCAGAATAACATTACTCGCGAAAAATTGTTAGTGAACGTAGTGAACGATTTTTTTCGCGAAATGACGAGAAGCAACGATTATTGCATAGCGACATGAAAAATGTCGCAAGCGATATTTCGTTTGCGACGAGTTTGTGGCTGGGGTAGTAAGATTCGAACTTACGCATCGATGGGTCAGAGCCATCTGCCTTACCGCTTGGCTATACCCCAATATTTAGTTTTGGTTAGATATTCGGTTAGATGTTTTATAATTTTTATCAGTTAGCAAAGCATCAATCCTTTATATATCAAGCATTACGAAGCTCAATATGAAAGAGAAAACGACAAGAGTCAGAGTCCGATGCCTTACCACTTGGCGACGCCCGAATATTTTTACTGATTTGTATTTTACCATAATTTATCAAAAAGAGCAAGATTTTTAGTTTAATTCCTTGTTGCTTTTTTTTATTTTTAATGTTATTATATAATATATAAGTTTTACTAAGGAGAAAATTATGTTGTTGAAGCAAGATATAGAATTTTATAGTCCTACCATTTTGAAATCTTATAATCTAGATAAAACTATGCGTTACCAGCTTGATATGCTTGGAAATCTAGATTTATTTACTAGGAGACATAGTGAGAATGTTGCAAATTTAACTTGTAGAATGTGTGAATATTTGCATTCTGGAAAATCTTTTACAATACATGCAACCATTAGTGCTTATTTGCACGATATAGGAAAGCTTTTTATTCCACCTGAAATACTTTCTAAACCTAACATACTTACTGATGAAGAATTTGAAGTTATTAAAACACATACAACTATCGGATATAATATGTGCATGAAGGACTTAAAACTTCGTCCATTTGCTCGGTGGCGCATTATATCACCATGAATGCTTAGATGGTTCACGGTTATCCAAATCGGCTTAACAAAAAAGGACATTCCATATTTTGCTCAAATAATTCATATTGCTGATGTTTTTGATGCAATAGTAACAAAAAGGCAATATACAACACATGTTGATATTTCAGAAACCTTAAAATTACTTATAAGAGATTCTCAGCCAACACGTCAGACTGTTGCTTTAGACTTATTAAGTTCATACTCAAAATTAGGTAAAATCAATTCAAAAATTCTGAAGGTTCTATTTAAAGTTGTAATAGACGATACTTTATATGAAATATCTTGTACTTTGGAATATGTAGCTTACTTAAAAGAACAATTAAAAAGATTAAGCAAAATTCAAAAGTTAGATGAGAAAAGACAGGGTGCAAAAAGAGAAACAGAAAAAGATTATTACAAGGATTATATGAGGATTTTATTTGAACAGGGTGAAAACTATGAAAATTACAAACAAGTCTATAAAGAATATGAAAATGCTTTACTAATAAAAGAGGATTTAATAGGCAAATTAAAAAATGAAATAGAAATTATAAAAAGCTTAAAGGCTTAAGCCTTTAGCTTTTTATTCTTCTAATCCGAAACTAACACCGAAGCGCATTATTGATCTGATTAATTATTTTTCCATCATCAATATGTCCGATTCTTTCTTTAAGTCTACTTTTATCAATAGTTCTAATCTGTTCTGCAAGCACAATTGAATCTGATTTTAGTCCATTATTCTGAGAGCCTATTTCTATATGAGTAGGAAGCTTAGTTTTCCCAGTCTGCGAAGTTATAGCCGCTGCAATAACTGTTGGACTATATTTGTTACCTGTATCATTCTGTATAATTAATACTGGTCTTATTCCCCCTTGTTCTGATCCAACCACTGGACTTAAATCTGCATAAAACATATCCCCTCTTTTTATTACCATTTTTCTCACTCCTGCTATTACATACATTTTCAGATATATTTTAATATTAGTTCTAAGATATCTTACATTATATCCTTCTTACTTGTTTTATTTAACGTTATCTCATTATATAATATGTAAACTGTCCTATTTTTGTTAATGTCTAAAATCTCCATTTTAGTAGGCAATTTAGTTTTCTTATTTATATATAAATTCTGGTACATTTGATACTTATTTTGACTCTTGGTTATTTTAGTTTTCATGATAATTTCGTCTTGTGTTTCTTCTGTCTCACTTTCTGAGCCTTCTTTATACTCGTCTATAAAGCTTTTTAAGCTTAAATTCGAAATATTCCCATTAAAGTTTTCATATAAGTTTTTCAAATTCAATTTCTTATTTTCTAAAGTTACATTTTCTCCATTTGTAGTAATTGTAAGTCCTTTTATAGACTGTGGCTCAACTATCTCTTGTTCAAACCAATTTGGCGAAATATACTTTTGATTTATAACATATTTGTTAGTATTTTTGTTACTATTTACTTCTACTGTTACATTTGCTTCATATGAACTAATATTTAAAATATCAGTTTTATCTGATTTATTAATATTATTTCCCGAAATTATATTTTTATATTCAAATATTGCTAAAATTGCTATTAAAATTGCTAAAAAAATTAAAAGTATTAAAATAATTTTCTTTTTCATAAACACCCTCTCTATAATATGAAATACAAAAGCAAAAAAATATATAAGTAAAAATTTCTTTTTACTTATATATTCACATCTTGCTTTAAGTATTCTGTTAAAGTCATTATCAATTCTTGTCTATCTTCTATTGTGTTTATTAAACATCGAATACTGCTACTATTTTCTAAGCCTTTTGTATAATATGATAAATGTTTTCGCATTTCTCTAATCCCTGTATATTCACCTTTTTCTTCAATTTCTAAGTTTATATGTTTTACCATTGTACTTAATAGCTCTTTATTTGTAACTCTCTTATTTATTTTTCCGTTCCTTTAAAAATTCTATCGTTTTTTGGAAAATAAATGGATTTCCTATTGCACCTCTTGCAATCATTATTCCATCTGCCTTAGTATATTCAAACATTTTTAGTGCATCTTCTGGCGTCTTTATATTTCCATTTCCAATTACAGGAATACTAACAGTTGCTTTTAGCCTTTTTATACTTTCTAAATCACACTCACCAGAAAAATACTCCTCCCTCGTTCTTCCGATGTATGGTTATTGCTGA
>CARDEQ010000007.1:0-22352 GCA_948958005.1 uncultured Clostridia bacterium | reverse complement strand
CAAAAGACTAAACGGAAATATTACTAATGAATACCAAGAAAGACTTAACGAAGAACTTCGCGTAATTAATGAAATGGGCTTTACGGATTATTTCTTAATAGTATATGACTTTATTTTATATGCTAAAAAAAATAAAATCATAGTAGGGCCAGGACGTGGAAGTGCAGCTGGAAGCCTTGTTAGTTATTGTATAGAAATAACAGATATAGACCCAATAAAATATAACTTACTTTTTGAAAGATTTTTAAACCCAGAAAGAATCAGTATGCCAGATTTCGATGTAGATTTTAGCGATACAAAAAGAGAACAAGTAATAGATTACGTAAGCGAAAAATATGGGCATGACCATGTTTCACAGATTATAACCTTTGGTACAATGTCAGCAAGAATGGTAATAAGAGATGTAGGAAGAGTTTTAGATTATCCATATGCAGATACAGATAGACTAGCAAAAATGATACCAAATGAAATACACATTACAATTAGCAAAGCAATGACGCAAAATAGAGAATTAAAGGAGCTATATGAAACAGACGAAACAATAAGAAATTTATTAAATATATCAATGGCACTAGAAGGAATGCCAAGACAGGCATCAACACATGCATGTCGGAATTGTTATAACAAAAGCTCCAGTAGATACATATGTCCCATTATATGTAAGGGATGGAAGCATTTCTACACAATATATAATGACAACACTAGAAGAACTAGGTCTTTTAAAGATGGATTTCTTAGGACTTCGTACACTAACAGTAATAGAAGATGCATTAGAACTTGTAAAGGAATCAAAAGGGATACAGTTAGAATTTGACAAAGAAATGAATGACCCAAAAGTATATAAATTATGGGCAGAAGGAAAATCAATGCGGAATATTCCAGTTTGAAAGTGCAGGAATGACTAAGTTTATGAAGGAGCTTAAACCAGATAGCTTAGAAGATATAATAGCTGGAGTTTCTCTATATAGACCTCGGACCAATGGATCAAATACCAAGATATATACAAAATAAGTTAAATCCAGAGCATGCAGTATATACACACCCTGCATTAGAACCTATATTAAATGTAACATATGGATGTATGGTATATCAAGAGCAGGTAATGCAGATAGTTAGAGATTTAGCAGGATATTCCCTTCGGGAGAGCGGATTTGGTTAGACGTGCTATGGGAAAGAAAAAACTTGATGTTATGGCAAAAGAAAGAGAAATATTTATACATGGAGAAGTAGACGAAAACGGAAATATCATTGTGCCAGGCTGTGTCAGAAATGGAATAGATGCAGAAGCAGCAAATAAAATATTCGACGAAATGGCAGAATTTGCAAAATATGCCTTTAATAAATCACATGCAGCAGCATATGCAGTGGTATCATATAGAACAGCATATATAAAAGCATATTGCCCAGAGGCATTACTTGCTGCAACATTAAATAGCTATTTAGGAAATCTAGATAGAATTCCTATGTATATAGACGAATGTAGAAATCTAAACATAAAAATATTAAAGCCAGATATAAATAAAAGCCATACAAAATTTGCAATTGAAGATGGTGCAATCCGTTTTGGACTTGGAAGCATAAAGAATGTTGGAATACAAGCAGTAGATGACATTGTAGCAGAAAGAGAAAAAAATGGTCCCTATAAAAGCTTCACAGACTTTTGCGAGAGAATCCAAGAATGTGCTGTAAACAAGAAATGTGTAGAAAGTTTAATAAAAGCAGGGGCATTTGACGAATTTGAACAAACGAGAAAAACACTTATTCAATCTTTTGAGGAAATAATAGACACAATACAAGATGGACTAAAAAGATCGTATAGTGGTCAAGTGAGCATGTTTGATATAGGAGAAAGCAAAGAGGAGATAGAAAAACATAAATATATTTTTAATATAAGTGAAGAATACACAGATAAAGAGATGCTTTCTATGGAAAAAGAAATGCTTGGAATATATATATCAGGACACCCACTTGAGAAAATCAAGAAAGAAATTTTTTCTCAAGCTAATATTGATACAGTAAAAATGAAAGAAATTATGGAGGAAAGCGAAAATAGTGGTGGAATAGCATATAAGGACGGACAAATTGTAAAGTATGCAGGAATTGTAACTCAGGTAAAAAAGAAATTTACTAAGAAAAATACAATCATGGCATTTGTTACAATAGAAGATTTATATGGACAAGCAGAAGTCATAGTTTTTGAAAATTGCTACATGCAAGCACAAGATAAACTTATGGAGGAAAATATTGTACTTGTTACAGGAAAACTAAGTATAAGAGATGAAGAACCACCTTCAATTATTGCAATGAGTATAGACAACTTGACAGAAAAGAAGGATAGGAAACTAGAACTTGATATAAGAGGAATAGCTGAAGAAAAGAAAGAAAAGCTAAGAGGAGCAATTAGATTCTTCATGGGAGACAGAAATAACATGAAGGTAGAAATAATAGACGAAGAAGGTACAAAACCTTGCGGAGCAATATTCTTAATAAAAGATACAGTAGAACAATTTAAGGATATACTTCGGAGAAGAAAGAGTAAAAATATAAAAGAAGAACTGCTTAGAGTTCTTCTTTTAATTTTCAAGCATAGGCTTAGCAACCACAGTTGTTACCAAAACCGTTACCACAGCAGCAGAATATTAAAACGAATAATATTATTATCCAGCAGCAATCACCGCCGAATCCGCCGCAGTTATTACCACAACATCTATTCTCTGGCATAATTTTCCCCCCTTTCAAAGTAAATTTTCTAATAGTTTTTTGGAAAATTCATATAAGTATTAGTTGTTGCAGCAGCATCTGTTACCGCATCCACAGCAGAAAAGTAATACGAATAAGATAATAAACCATAAAAATTCGCTATTATTACCACAGCAATTGTTCATTTTGCAAACCTCCCTACTTAAATTCTTATTTACTTCATTTGTTATGATATATATTATTCTTTTTTTCAAAATGTGTTACAGATTAAAAACTTGAATATTTGATGTAAACATGATAAAATAGGCTAAAAAGAGGAGTATAAAAAGAATGCAAATTCCAGTTGAGAAAAATAAAGAATATATTGTTAAAATTATAGATAATGGATTTGAGGGTGAAGGCATAGCAAAAATTGACGGATATACAATATTTGTACAAGGAGCAATAAAAGGAGAAGAGGTAAGAATATTAGTACTTAAAACTTTAGCTTCACATGCTTTTGCAAAGATTACACAAATAATAAGTCAAGCAGAATTTAGAAAAAATGAAGATTGTAGAAGTTTTAAAAGATGTGGTGGATGTGCTTTAAGGCATATGAACTATGACTATACATTAGATATAAAGAAAAATACTGTACAGAATTTGGTAAATAAAAGTCTAAAAGAAAAAGTACAAGTTGAAAATGTAGTAGCAATGGAAGAACCATATTTTTATAGAAATAAAGCGATATATCCAGTTCGGAAAAGCTAAAGCTGGAAAAGCAACATTTGGTGTATTTGCTAGCAGAACACATGAAATAATAGAATTTGAAGAATGTAAGCTTCAAACAAAAATATCAGCAGAAATTGCAAGAGAAATAATCCAATTTATAAATGAAAATAATATAAGTGTATATGACGAAAAGAAGTTAAAAGGCACATTTAGGCATATAATAATAAAATACGGAATGAAAACAAATGAGATTATGTGTATATTAGTGCTAGGAGATAAAAAGCTAAAAAAAGAAAAAGAACTTGTAACTATGCTTTTAAATAAATTTAAAAATATAAAAACAATTATAAAAAATATAAATACAAAAAATACAAATGTAATATTGGGGGAAAACAACATAGTGCTATATGGAAAAGGATATATACAAGATAAACTTCGGAGGATACATATTTAATATTTCTGCAAGTTCATTTTATCAAGTAAATCCTATCCAGACAGAAAAACTTTATAAGTTAGCAGTAGAAGGGGCAGGCTTAAGCAAGGAGGATATAATTTTTGATTTATATTGTGGAATAGGTACAATAGGAATATTTGCATCAAAATATGTAAAAAAAGTTTATGGAATAGAAATAGTAGAAGAAGCAATAGAAAATGCGAAAGAAAATGCAAAAATAAATAATATAGAAAATATAGAATTTATGGTGGGAGATGTAGAAAAAGCACTAGCTGAGTTAATACAAAAAGAAAAAATTATTCCTGATGTAGTATTTGTAGATCCGCCAAGAAAAGGGTTAGATGAGAATACAATAAACAATTTGATAAAAATAAGGCCAAAAAAAATAATATATATAAGTTGTAATCCAAGTACTTTAATCCGAGATATAAGTAAAATGGAAGAATACTATAATGTAAAGAAAATTACTCCAATAGACTTGTTTCCATTTACATCACACGTGGAATGTTGCTCGGTGCTATATCTAAAAGATTCGATACAATAGTTGAGTTTACCGCATTTGAAGATTTTGTTAGTTTTGAGAGAAAAGGCAAAAATAAGACCAAAAGAATAGAAAATCATAAAATTAAGGTAACGATAGAAGTTGATATGGTGTGCAGAGTAGTATAATTTAATAATAAAAATTTAGGAATGTTTGGAGATAAAACTTAAAATGTAAAGTATGTAATAATTTAATTTGTTATATGCTTTATTTTTTTGTCATGTTATGGTAGAATTTAGAAAAATAATTACAGAAATGAAATAGTAAAAAAAGGAACAATAAAAATGAAAAATAGTTTTTTAAACAGAACATTAAAAGGGACAAAATTTTATATAGTATTAACACTAATGTTAAGTGCAATATATTCGAGACTTTTAGTTTTGATACCAATGTTTATACAATATGCACTTGATGGAATTATAATGGAAGATGAAAGTGTAATTCCGAATTTAATAAGAAAATTATTCTATTCAGATAGTAAAATATCAAAAATTGTAATACTTGTTTTTGTATTAATACTAGTAAATTTATTAGTATTTATAGTAAATTACTTAAAAAGTAAAATTAACACAAAATTCAATTTAAAAATAAATAGGAATGTTAAAGAAATAATATTAAAACATATACCAAAAATAGAATATATGCAATTTAGCAGTATAGATAAATCTAATGTAATACAAAGAGTAAATAATGATGCTACAACCTATTCAGAATTCTTTAATTCTCAAATAAATTTATTTTTTGATACAATTTTTATTATTATATTTGCAGTTGCGCAAACTTTAAAATTAAATAGTACAATAGGATTATTTATAGGCATAATCTGTTGTTTAATAGTCCTTTTATCAATATGGTATTTTAAAGTTTCAAAACCATTAGTTGAAGATATTGTTGAAATGAATAGAGAGGTAATAAATAAAACAACAATAGGAATTGAAGAATCTAAGATGCTAAAAATTTTCAATAGAAGAGACAAAGAGATAGAAGATTTTTCAAAGATGAATAGTGAATATAAAAGAAAAGATATAAAATTAGCCAAAATAAAAGTATTATATGGAATAGGCACACATACTTTAAGAAACTTTAAAGAGCCATTTATATTATTATGGGGTGGAATTTTAGTTGTAAAAGGAGAACTCACACTTGCAACAATATCAATATTATTAACATATAGTACAAAAATATTGGAGTATGTATATAAATCAGTAGATAAATTAAAAGCAATAAATGAGTTTAGAGTTGCTTATAAAAAGTTAGCAGAGTTAATGAAATTACAAGAAGATAAAGAAACAAAGTCCGATGTAGCACTTAATGGAGATATTATTTTTGAAAATGTTACTATAAAATTAAATGATAATGCGATATTGCAAAATTTAAATTTTACAATAAAAAAGAATGAAAATGTGGTAATTATAGGTGATAACGGCTCAGGGAAAACTGTTATATCAAAAACAATGTTAGGATTTTATGATTATACAGGAAATATCTATATAGGAAAATATAATATAAAAGATATTAGTAAAAAGAGTTTAAGAGACTATATAGGAGTAGTTCTTCAAGATACATATTTATTTACAGATACAATAAAAAATAATATTAATATAACGAATAAAAATATTGAAGATAAAAAGATATTAGAAGTATTAAAGTTAGCTGAAATATATGAAGATATAAAAGGATTTGATAATACAATTAATTATATGATAGGTAAGGGCGGAAACAATATTTCTGGAGGTCAAAAACAGAGAATAGCAATAGCAAGAAGCCTAATTAAAGAAAATAAAATTATTATTTTTGATGATTCGTTGTCAAAGCTTGATACAAAAACAAAAATTAATATATTAAATAATATTATAGAAATGAAAAAAGGAGCAATCATTATTTCGCATGATATAGAAGTTGTAAAAAAAAGTGATAAAGTATTATTTATCAATAATAAAACTATAGAAGAAGGTTCTCATGAAGAATTAATGAAAAACAATATATTATATAAAGATATTATAGAAATAAGCAATAACAAAATATTAGAAGATGAGGAATTATAAATAATGTTAAAGGAAATTTTAAAAAATTATAAAAAACAAGCAATTAAATTAGCAATTCGGCTGGTTTATTACTAGTGTTATGGTTGTAGCTTTTATAGCTTATACAATAATAATGGTAGAATATGCAATACCAAGTAAAAATATAAATTTAATACTAATATTAGGTATGAGCTATTTTGGAGTTAATATATTGAGGTCAATTGCAACATTTTTTGAAAATTTTAATGATGCAGGATTTGAAAAAGAATTACAAGCAGATTATCGTGAGAAAATTTATAAAAAATTACAAAATACTAAACAAAGCAATTTAGATAAAATAAGAGTAGGAGAAATACTAGAAAATATTATAAATGACACTAAGGAATTTTCTATGTGGTATGGAACTGGAATATGTAGGTCATATTTTGCAGGAATAGCAAGATTAGTAGGAACATTACTAGTTTTAGCTTATTTAAATATTCCTATTGTTACAATAACTTTTTTAATATATATAGTAGGATTTTTTGTAACACATATCTTTAATAAAAAATCAATCCAATATACGAAATTAAAAAGAGAGGCAAATGCTAAAATATTAAATTGGTCTAATGAACAAGTTCAAGGATATTCTACAATAAAAGCATTAGAAATTGAAGAAGAGAGATTAAAAGAATTAAAAGTATTAATTTCACAATATGAAAAATCTGCTAATAAATTAGAAAAAAATATTAGAATATATAGTTGCTTATATGATTTTATAGTTTCCTTTGTAGGAGTAATAAATATACTAATAGGTTCTATTAGTGTAGAGCAAGGAATTATAACATATGGTGCTATGATAATACTTGCAAGATACATATCTTCGCCAGAAACATATGCTAGATGGGTAATAGAAGGATTTCAATATAGAAATGTTGGAAAAATATCATATGAAAAAATAAATAACATTTTACAAAATGAAGAAGAAAATATTGATGTTGGAATTGAACTTAAGAAAGTAGAAAAAGTTGAATTTAATAATATTAGTTTTTCATACAATAGTGAAAAAAATGTATTAAATCATATATCATTTGAAGCACAAAAAGATCAAAGTATTGCATTAATAGGAAGAACTGGTAGTGGAAAGACAAGTTTAGTAAATTTGCTATGCAGATTTTATGATGTAGATGAAGGAATGATTAAAATAAATGGAAAAGATTATAAAGAATATAGTATAAGAAGTTTAAGAAATAAAATAGGATATATAATGCAAAAAGTTGTAATATTTGATGGTACAATTTTAGAAAATATAAACTATTCAAACAAAGATATTTCAAAAGATGAAATAATTGAAATTTGTAAAAAATTAAATTTACATGAAAAGATAATGAGCTTAAAGGATGGATATGAAACTAAAATTTCAAACGATACAGATATTTTCTCAACAGGCGAAAAACAATTGTTGAATTTCACAAGGGTTATGGTAGAAGATCCAGAAATTATTATATTAGATGAAGCAACAGCATCACTTTCGTATAAATCGGAAATGATGGTAAGGAAAGCAATTGAAGAGATAACAAAAGAAAAGATAAGTTTTATTATAGCACATAGATTATCAACAATAAAAAATTGTGATAAAATATTGCTTATGAAAGATGGAAAAATAATAGAAGAAGGAAATCATAATGAACTTATGGAAAAACAAGGAGAATATTATGAACTAGTAGGAGCTTAATAAAATCCTCTATACAAAGATTCTAATGTGCTTATAAGAATAAGTCAAGGTTAAATGCATGTGCTATCGCACAACCTTGACTTAATTTTAAAAGCACATTCTTTTTCAATTAAGAGGATTTAAGGATAAGTATATTTGATTAAGTAGACATAAATACTATTGAAGCAGAAAATACCTCATTAGAAATGAGGGCAGGAAAGCATGCTTAACGCAATGCCTATACACATTGAAGGGCAAGCCTTCAAGAGTTAAAAAAGAACAAAAATTTTAAGCAGATTTGATGTGAAAATTCACCGAATGAACTACTAAAAAATGCCTATCAGAGTGTTAAAGTTCACTAAATGTACTAAATTTTATAAAAATGTTGAAATTAGTTCACTAAGTGTACTTGTATTTGGCTAAAATTTTAAAAAAAGTATACTGAGCGAACTAGAAATTACTAAAATTAAAAGAACAAGTACACCAAGTGAACTTAAAATTTGAAAAAAATTAGCAGAAAGTACACTTAGTATACTTACCTAAAAATCAAAACTTTTAAATCTTAATAGAAAAAAAGGAAAAAACGGGAATTGAACTTTATAGAACAGTATAATTGTATTATCAAAAAATGTAAAACAATCAAGTTAGTTGAAGCTAGCCGACGGGCTTTTTTAATTTGCTTTTTTGAAATTTAATTCAAGTTAAGGAGGATTTTTATGTTAATGGTATACAGAGGAGTTAAGTAAGCTGTTCGAATAACTAATATGAAATGAGTTACAGATTATTTATGCAATATTTACAAAATGTTTGCAATGTGTTGCATTACATTGTATTAATATTGTAATAATTTGTAAATAAAAAATAAATGGATGTTTAGAGGTAAAACTTGAAAGGTAAAGTATGTAATATTTAACTTGTTAAATGCTTTATTTTTTTGAATTTTTATGGTAATATAAATACAAAATAAATTAAAAATTTATATTAAAGAAAGAAGGCTTTTAGAAGATAGATAAAGAAGGTGTTATACATGGTAGATTTCAATTATTACATAATGATTATATGAAATATTTATTAGCAGGAAAAGAGAGATGTGAACACTTAATAATAGGAAGCTGTAATCCTGACGTGGATTTAACTAAATATACAGCTACTAATCCTCATAGGTCAAAGAAAAGCTCCAATCCACTTACTTATTTTGAAAGTATGGAATGTATTAAGTATTCTATGATAGAAGCGGAAATAAAACAAGAAGAATTTGATATTGCTCCTTTTCCAATCAATTTTCCAGACAAAATTTTTAATTATGCACCTCTGGATGCAAAATATTATATGACAATATATGATGAATGGGGAGAAGAAAAACTAGAAGCTCTACAAAATGAGTTAAAATTAGATGTTGAAGTTTTATGGAGAGTTACACTAGAAGAAAAAGGAATAAGTGCTCCAGATATTAGAAAATGTATTCAAGAAGGAAAAGAATGGAAACAATTTGCTACTAAATTTGTTTATCATTATATTATAGAGCATAGCCTGGAGCAAAGAATAAAAAGTTTTTTAGATGAAGAGAATTAAAATAAGGAAAGATAGTAGTATGAAGATTTATATGATTATATTAGATGGTGTAGCAGATAGAAAAATAGAAACACTTGGAAATAAAACATCATTGCAAGTATCCAATACACCAGCATTGGATACACTCGTAAAAAAAGGGGCACAAACATTAATAACTGTGATAGATGAAAAAATAACACCAGAGTCTGACTCGGGAAGTATGGCGTTACTTTCTTATGACCCCCAAATTTATTATCCAGGAAGAGGAACGCTAGAAGGATTAGGAACAGGATTTATCCCTGATGGATATAACTATGCAGCTTTTAGAATCAATTTTGCATCTTATGATGAAAAATTAGAAATATTAGATAGAAGAACTGCTAGGGGACTAGAAGATGAAGAATTACAAAACTTAGCAAAGGATATAACAGAAAATGTAGATTTATCTAAATTTAATGTTAATTTTAAATTACTAGCATTTGGACACCATAGAGGTGTATTAGTTCTTTATAGCAAGACAGAAAAATTATCTGGTAATGTATCCAACACAGACCCTGGGTTTAGAAAAATAGGAGTATGGGGAATACCTGTAAAAAATTACGAACCAAAGCCATTAAAATGTTTTCCATTAGATAAAAAAGAAGAAAGCAAACGAACAGCAGATATAGTTAATAAGTTTATAGAACAATCAAATAAAATATTAGCAAAGAATGAAGTTAATAGAAAAAGAATGGAAAAAGGTGAATTACCAGCTAATTATTTAATTTTTAGAGATGGTGGAGAAAAACCAAAGCAAATGCCAAAATTTCAAGAAAAGTTTGGACTTACTCTTTCTATGTATGGTCAATTACCAGCTGAAAATGCAATAGCGAAGTTAATAGGTGCAAATTTTACGTTTTCCAAATCCTTAGATTTACAATTAGATAAAGAATTTTTAATAAATGCTGAGAAAATTTTAGTAGCAGATGAAGCTGATGTTAAATTTATTCATTTAAAAGGACCAGATGAACCAGGACATGATAATAAACCAAAAGAAAAGATAGAAGCAATTGAATTTATCGACAAATATTTTTTATCCAATCTAATAAAAGATATAAAAGAAGAGGACATTGTAATTGTAACATGTGATCATGCTACACCATGTGAACTGAAAATACATGCTACCGATAAAGTACCAGTTTTAATCTCAGGAGAAAATATGGAAAATGATGGAAGTACAAAATTTAATGAAGAAAATGCTATTAGAGGAAAATTACCAATCGAAAAAGCAATTGATATTTTTCCCTATATCACAAAGGAGATTTTGAATGATAAAAATAAAAGAAATTAAAATAAGAGAAATATTAAATTCAGTTGGAAAAAAAGCGGTAGAAGTGGAAATAAGAACATATAATAATATAAGAGCCATTAGTTCATCTCCATCAGCAATCATACCTGGAAAAAGAGAAGTAGTAACAACAAATGAAGTGAACGAAAACAAATTAAATGAGATGATAAATGAAATTTGCGATAGAAAGCTAGAAAACCAAGAAGAATTTGATTCGATATTGGATAATTATATGCGTGAATTAGGCTCTAACATTTGTTTACCATTTTCATTAGCATTTGCAAGAGTAATGGCACAAGTCCAAAATTTAACATTAGTAGAATATATAGAAAAGGTAGCAAATTATAAGAAGCAAAGGAAATCACCAATACCATTAATTGCGATATTTTCTGGTGGAGTTCATAATCAAAAAGAAAAAGGCTCTATTCAAAATATAATGCTCGCCGTTGATATTCATCCATTTTCAAAAGCTATACCAGCAATTACTGACATTTATTCTTATATTGAAAATGAATTAAAGAAAAAAGATATTTTAAAAGCATATGGACAGTCTAGCGGAATGATTGTAGAAGAAATAACAATAGACGAAAAATTTAAAATGGTATCAGATACCATAAAAACATTAAACTACGAAAACGAGGTAAGTATTGCAATTGATGTAGCAGCAGAACACTTTTTTAAAGGTGATATTTATATTTATCAAGGTAAAGCAATGAAATCACAAGAACTAAATGACATATTAAATCAATATAATAAAAAATATAATATTACCTATATAGAAGATCCGTTCGATTCAAAGGATGAAGAATATTGGAAAAAGATGAAATCAGAGCATAAAGCTATCAGTATTGTTGGAGATGATTTATTTGCTACACAAGACAAATATATCAATAACGAATTGGCAAATGGGATTATAATAAAAATGAATCAAGTAGGAACCCTAACAGGAGTAATAACAGCTTTTTGTAAAGCAAAAAAAGAAAATATGACAACTTGTGTTTCACAAAGATCTATTGAAACAGAAGATACTTTTATGTGTGATTTAGCAGTAGCATTAAATGCTACTTATATAAAAATTGGAGGGCCAAGAAGAGGCGATAGAATTGCAAAGTATAATCGTTTATTAAGGCTAGAGGAGCAGGAAAAGGAGACAATATAAAATGGTAGTGGTAACCTCTGGAAAAAAATACATAGATATAGAATGCTTATGCAGATTGAAGGATAAGCGCATGGATAATAATTTGATAACAATGCAGCCAGAAGAAATCATATTTAAAATATATGATGCAGTTTTAAGGTGCTTTTCCAATTCGCCACACATTGTGCGACGAATTGAGCTGGTCACATTATAGACTATTAATGAGAACTGAAGATGAAAAAGCAAGAAAATTTTACTTAGAGAAAAGTGTAAAATAATAAAATTGAAGTAACGATAGAAGCTGATATGATGTGTGGAGTAGTATAATTTATTTATGAAAAATTAAGAATGCTAGGAGATAAAACTTAAAATGTAAAATATATAACAATTTATTTTTATATACTTTATTTTTTTGTTATTTTATGGTAATATTTTGGCATAATCAATATTGGTTTAGGAGAAATTTATGTTTAGAATAGCAAAATATGAAGATATAGAAGAAATATCAAAATTAAGAGTAATGCAACAAAAAGACGATTGGAAAGAATTATATCCAAATAAAGATGAAGAATTTTATATAATAACAAAGAATTATTTGGAGGAACATTTAAACAAAGATATATTCTTTTTTATAGAAATTATAGAAAATAAAATAGTTGCAACTTGTGGGTTACAAGTAATAAAATATATGCCACAATGTGTAGAAAGTGGAATTGGGGGATATATATGTGATGTATTCACATTGAAGGAATATAGAAGAAAAGGAATACAAACTAACTTAATAAAAGAATGTATTAAATTTTCAAAGAAAAATAATATTATTGAATTAAAACTTTCGAGTGATAATCCAGAAGCAATAAGAATATATCAAGGACAAGGTTTTGTATATGATGAATTGATTATGAAAAGAGAAATCAAGGAGGTTGAAGTAGAAGAATAAATATTTAACAGAGTTACATTTGCATACAAAGTAATCTAGTTCTTGTTCAGAAATACCTGCTAAGCAAATGATTGAAGAATATAAAAAAGAAGGATATTCTTCAATTGTAATAACAGATTATTGCATTAAAAGTAAAATGGATAGATTAGGAGATATATCTTGGAGAGAGAAAATAGATTATGTATATACAGGATTTGATATAGTAAAGCAATATGGGAATGAGCTAGGAAGGAATATATTATTAGGAGTAGAAATTACATTACAAATAACTGATAGTAATTATTTAGTATATGGAATAGATAAAGAATTTTTATATGAAAATGAAAAAATATATGAATATACATTAGAAGAATTATATAAACTTTGTAATAAAAAAGGATATTTATTGATACAAGCACATTCTTTTAGAGATAATATACAACTAGCACCATTAGAATATATAGCTGGAATAGAAGTATTTAATGGATGCCAAGATGAAATTTCAAGAAATGATAAAGCATTAGAATATGGAAAGAACACAAATAAAATACTAACATCTGGTTCGAATTTTCATAGGTTAGGTGATTTGGCACGAGATGGAAGTATTACAGAAGTAAAGATAAAAGATATTAAACAATTAGTAGAAATATTAAAAACAAAGAATTATAAATTAAGGAGAAAATAAGGAAGTATATATGGAGGAATTAAAAATAGAATATATATTTGATTTAGAAGATTTTAAAGCAATGGAAAATATAGAACATTCTTATTTTCCAAATGATAATATAACACTAGCAGAGGAAGTATTTAAATGGTATAAGAAAAACAATTTGACTTGTATTGGATTAAGAAATAGTAATAATCAAATTATAGCTAGTGTAAATGTATTGCCTTTAAACAAAGAGGTCTTTTATGATATATATGAAGATAAAATGAATGAAGCAGATGTGACATATAGTCAAATAGAAGAATACAAAAATAATAAAACATATTATATATATTTGGCTGCTATATCAATAGACAAAAGATATAGAAATAATTATAGGGTAATAACTAATCTTCTAAAAGGAGGCATAAATATATTAGATGTTTTATTAGAAAGAAATATAAAAATAGAAAAAGTAATGGCGGATGCTAGTACATTACATGGAGAAAAGATATGTAAGAAGCTGTTAAAAATGGATTATATAAGGGATACAAGTCATGAATCTAAAATATATTGTGAAGATGGACAAACATTTAAGAAGGTTATAGAGAAAATGAAAAGAGTATAGAGAATTAAGGCAGTTATTTAATTAAAATAACTGCTAATTTTTATAGAATTTAAAACAAATATTTGATAATAATGAAAAAATGTTATATAATAGCAAAAAATAAATAAGGAAGTGGTATTATGCAAGAAAATAAATTAGCTCTATTTGAAGAAAGAGAAATAAGAAGAAAATGGTACAATGTTTTCAGTAGAAGATGTTGTTCAAAATTTCTGTAGATGTTAAACAATAGATAAAAAAGCTAAAAGAATATGAAACGTAGGAGAATAGAATGAAAAAAGAATATAAAAAAATGGAGCATAATGAATTTTTAAAATGCATAGATAAAATATGTGAAAATTTAGAGAAATATATTGAAAACAATAAAATAAAAATAGATTATGTTTGCCCTATTTTAAGAAGTGGTGCAGTTCCAGCTGTATATATTTCTAATAAGTTAAATATCATAAAGTTTTTACCTATACAGGTTAAACATATAGCCTATAAAAATGGTGATAATAAAATTGAAATGCTTTTTAATCCGTTTCATTCTAAAAAAATAGATAAAAAAGAGCCAGTATTTTTAATAGTAGAAGCAATGTGTAGTACAGGGAGGAGTGCAGAAATTTGTATAAATCAAATAAAGACAAGATATAAAAACGCAAAAATATTATATGTCTGTTTAGCAAAAGAGTATGGAAGAGGAGAATTGAATAACATAATAGAATATCAGGATGCAGCTTTTTACTATAATGGATACAATAAATTCAATAAGGAAAAATGCAAAGAATTAAAAATAGAATATTTTGCCCCTCTATTTCCATGGGAGGATTTACAAATAGAGCTAGAGCATCCAGATGATTTAGAAGAAAATATATTTTTCTAATTTGAGACTTGAATAAATAATTTCTAAAAACAGACCATATTAAATAGTAAAGACTTTTTAATATATACGGTTATTGGAAGGTTTTTATCAATTATAAATAAATTAAGAATAATAGTAATTATAGAAGAAAGGTAAATAATAAATGTATTTAGAAAAAATTGATATAAAGGAATTTAGAAAAAATATATATTTTAAATATAAAAAATTATTTCCAAAGGAAGAAAGAAGATCATATTACAGATTGAAAAAATCATATTATAATAATATTACAGATATAATTCAAATAATCTCAGAGAATAAAGTTATCGGCTTTTTTATAGTAAACTATTTAAAAAACAACCCATATTTGCAGCTGGATTATTTTGCGATTTGGCCAGAAAATCAAAATAAAGGATATGGCACAGAGGCAGTAAAATTATTAAAAGAAATGTATATAAAATATGATGGGATATTTATAGAAATAGAAAAGATAGAAGAAGCAAAAGATGCGGAGGAAGAGAACACCAGACAAAGAAGGGCAAAATTTTATGAAAAATTAGGCTTCTGTCAAATGAAATTTGATTTAGATTTATATGGCGTATTATATTCTCCATATATATTGCCATGCCAAAAAGAGAGTTTTAATAATGCAGAAGTAATAGAAAGAATATTTGAAATATATTCTGCAATTCTTGGAGAAAACAATGTAAATAAGAAATGCAGAATTATTAACCTAAGTTAGCTAAAGTGTATAAAGAAAGGTGATAATACTTTATGGAAAAAATAACAATTGAAATGGCATGCTCTATTAATGGAATGATTGCTAGAGAAGATGGAAATGAGGATTTTCTATCTATGAGAGGCTGGAAGATAATGATAGAGTTATTAAAAGAATACGACGTACTTATATGGGGAAGAAAAACATGGGATAATGTATTATCTTGGGGAAGCGAATACTTAAAGGACTTAAATAATATAAAGATAATTGTTCTAAGTAAGATAGAACAAAACAAAGGTGATTTTTCTAATGTAATATACTGTGACTCGATAGATAATTGTTTAAAAACGTGTGAGAGGTTAAATTATAAAAGAATACTTATTTCAGGAGGAGCCATTATCAATAGTGCTTTTATGGAAAAAGGTATAGTAGACAATATAATTCTAAACTATAATCCTTTTGTCTTAAATAAAGGAATACCACTATTTAAAGGAAACCATTTTGAAAGTAAACTTAAATTAGAAAGGATTGTAAGAGAGAAAGAAGATATAGTACAAATACATTATAGTGTGACAAAATAATAATAGTATGTTGGTTATAATTCCAGAAGCTGAACTTATCTATATCGGAAAAGTAATTAAAAATATGAAATATGAAAGGATTTCAGAAGAAAATATTAAATACGATGATTTAATATTTAATAAAACTGGAAATAAACATCAATTTATTAAAAGCGTAGAATTTGGAAACAAAAGTCATATAGAAGGCAATTGAATATTTGAAGACTATTAATTAGGTGATAATATAAATATACTAGAATGTAAATATGTTAAAACATAAGACATCAGACAAATATATATTTAGTTATAATATAAATATACTAGAATGTAAATTATGAATTAGTAGGTTTTTTAGAAATAGATAAATTTGTTATAATATAAATATGCTAGAATGTAAATAGTCATATTACAGAATTTTATTTGACGGAAATAATTGTTTATAATATAAATATTTTAGAAATACTAACAGATAAAAACAATGAAAGAGCAGACGGATTAAATAATGCTTATGGAAAAATACATGAATAAGAACATATAGATTTATTTTTTAAATCAATATTATTAAAAATCTTATAGAAATTACTTTCTTTGAAGAAAAAATCAAATACATAAAGCTTGAATAGAGAGAACAACTAGCATGACAGAATGCTGCTGATGTTATAGCAAGATTGAAACAAAAATATATTTATCAAATATATTGACAAATATATTTGATAATGTTATTATAGATATTGAACCGGTTTCGAACTATAAATATAATGAGAAAGGAGAAAAATGAGTACAAATATCTGGAGGAGGAAAACAAGACAAGACACACAATGCTGTTACAAACTCGCTATAACAAAAAGAAAGCTCTAAATAACTTGCACATATTTAGAACCTTCATAAATATTTGTATAATATCAAACATCACTATTATAACATAAAAAAAAACTAAAATCAAATATTTATGAAATCTTTTTGAAACTTTTAACTAGAAAGGAGAAAAAAGATGGAATTTATAATCAACAAGAACTCAAAATTGGATAACGATTGTCACAAAATTCACTTAATACATTGCATAAAAAGTCCAACAGAAAAAAATATCATTAAATTAGGAGAATGTGTTTGTCCAGTTGAAGCAGTAAGAAGAGCAGAAGAATATTACGAAAATGTGAATTTTTGCAAGTATTGTTGCAAAGAAATCCTAAGTAAGTATTACATCAAAACAGGTAAAAAAATAAATACTAGGAAGTGATAATTTGAAATTAGAGAAAATAGCAGAAATAATGATAGGAATTTTAACCCAAAGAGAAAGCAACGAAGAAGGAGAAAATAGCTACCTGCTATTTTCTCTAAAAAACTACGAGGAAAACTTAGATTATGAAGAATTTAGGACAAAGAAAAATTTAGAAAATAAAACTGTAAAAAAAGGGGATTTACTTTTTAGACTTTTATATCCAAACAAAATTATATATGCAGACGAAAAATTAGCAGGAAAGATAATACCTTCGCAATTCTGTATTATTAGAGCAAACAAAAATGAAATGAATCCAATTGTTTTAAAATGGTATTTAGAAAGCAAAATAGCAGAAAATGCATTGGAGGCAAGAGTAACAGGTTCAGTAATAAAGTCAATGTCAATAACAAACTTAAAAACGCTAGAAATTCCTTATATACCACCAGAAAAGCAGAAAACAATGGAGGAATTAATTACATTATGGGAAGAGGAAAAGACAATTACAAAAAAAATATTAGAAGAAAAAGAAAAACTATATAACTCTTATCTTGAAGAAATTACTATAGAAGGAGCAAGGTATGGAAGCAAATGAATTCCAAAAAGAAGTAAATCAAAGAATGCAAGAAATAAGCATCCAATTGAGCTATATACCCAATATAGGTAATAACTATATAGAATATATATCAGCACTAATATATGTTATATATGAAAACATTGACGAAATTCAAAAAATAATAAAACAAGATAGTGTTAGTTATACTTTAGAATACATAGATAAACAATTAGAAAATATAAGAGAAAAAGAAAAGTCAGAAGTATTATTTAAAAATATAAAGTTTTCTAAAATAATAAATAAAATCTACTATATAACAATAGAAAAGATAATAAATAGTATAAACGATTTAATTTCATCACAAATAAACATGGAAATGCCTAAAAAAATACTTGCAGAAGCTTTTGAATATATCATAATGAAATCTGAGCAAGATAACGATAATATATCAGGAAATGAAGTATTTTATACCCCAAAAGGATTAGTAAAAACAATGACAAAATTACTAAATATAGAAAACAATAAAGGAATATATAATCCTGCATGTGGAACAGGAAATTTTATTGTAGAAAGTGCAAAACTTGCTAACATCTATGCTTTTGGAGAAGAAAAGAGCATAAGAAATTACAATATCTGCATGACCAATTTGTGGATTCATGATATAAATAACAAACTAATAAAACAAGATACCTTAGAAGAGATACCACAGGTTAGATATGCAATAGCAAATCCTCCATTTAAAGAAGATATAAAAGGAAGCATTCAAAAAGAATTATATGGAGATTATTATATTACACCTAATGCAGATAGTTATATAAAATTTTTAATTAAGATGATAAATACTATAGATGAAAATGGAAGGATGGCAATAATATTGCCACAAGGGTTTCTATTTAAAAAGACTAATACAGAATATGAATTAAGAAAAAAATTAATAGAAAAAAAGTATATTGATAGTATAATTGAACTGCCAGAGAAATTATTTTACAGGACAAAAACACCAGCTATTATATTAATCATAGATAAAGCAAAAAAGTCAAACGACATATTATTTATTGATGCAAGTAAAGAATATGAAAGCAAAAGAAAAACAAATATTTTAACAGAAAAAAATCAAGAAAAAATAATTAATATTCAAAATAAAAGGGAAACAATAGAAAACTTCTCATATGTATCTAGTATAAGAGAAGTTATTGAAAATAATTACGATTTAAGTGTAAAGAGATACATACAAGTTAAGAGTAAAATAAAACAAATTGATAGAGAAGAAACAGAAATGCAAATAAGAAGATTAGAAAATCAAATATATGAAACACAATATAAAATAAAAAAAGCAATTGAAAAAATGGGTGAAGAAAATTAAAATAAAGGAGGAAAATAAAATGATAAAAACGTTAAAAAATATAAAAGATTTATTCGTTTATTTTATGTATAGTTATATAAGTGAATTAGAGGATGTAGCAACAAAAAATGGCAAACAAAAAAGATTAAGAAATAAAGAATTAGAACAACAATTAAGTGATACTATAAAAGAATATATTAAGGTAGAAGATTTGGAGATAGAGTTAAAATTAGGTCCACATTATAACAGAAAAGAAAGTCCATGGATACAAATATTTACAAAAGAAAATAAGAGTGGGGCAAAGGGAAGATATGTTGGAATATCTTTTTCAAAAGAAACAAATGAAGTGGAGATGTGGATTGGTTTTGGAAGGACGAGAAAAAATCAATCAGAGATATTAGAGCTAGAAAAAGAATATAAAATGAAATATTTTTTAATAGAAGCAAAGTTAAAATACGGATTTGCATTTAACACAAAACACGGTGAAGCAATAATTATAATAAAAAATACAAATATTGCAAATTTCGAAGAAGAGGAATTTAAAAGAGACTTAAAATATATTACAGATTTGTATAAAACATATGAAGTGCGATTTGAAAATGCCAAATTTCAAGAAAAAGAAAATCAAGAAATAGAAAGCATAGAAGAAAAGAAAATTACAAACGAGGAAATAAATCAAAGAATGATAATGCTAGTA
The DNA here is from genome assembly GCA_948958005.1 of uncultured Clostridia bacterium. Classification (GTDB taxonomy): domain Bacteria; phylum Bacillota; class Clostridia; order TANB77; family CAG-508; genus JAAWPK01. Next base: position 2,090 of record CARDEQ010000007.1, on the reverse strand, counting down.
GAAGAAGTTGGAAAATTAGCAAAAGAAATAAATAAATTAAATTCAAAAAATAATATATAATAAAGGAAACAAGAACACATGGAAAATTTCAAATCAGGATTTGTTGCAATTTTACGGTAGGACAAATGTACGGAAAGTCGACATTATTAAACTCACTAATAGGAGAAAAAATTGCAGCAATAGCAAATAAGCCACAAACAACTAGAACCCAGATAAAAGGAATAGTAAATAGGAAGAATTCACAAATAATCTTCTTAGACACTCCAGGAATTCATAAGCCAAAAACAAAACTAAGCAATATCATGGTTCAAACAGCCTTTGAAGCAGCAAAAGATGTAGATTTAGTTTTATTTGTAATTGAAGCTACAAGTAAAGAGATAGGTAGAGGAGATAACTTAATATTAGAAAAAATAAAAGAGTCAAAAAAGAAAACAATACTTCTTATTAATAAAATTGACCTAATAAAAAAAGAAGAATTAGCAAAATTAATAGAGATATATAGGAAAGAATATAACTTTGAAGCTGTAATTCCAATATCAGCAAAAACTGGAAAAGATAATGAAGCAATTTTAAAAGAAATAGAAAAATGCTTGGAAATTGGACCTAAGTATTATGATGAAGAAACCTACACAGACCAAACAATAAGAGTAATAGTAGAAGAAACAATAAGAGAAAAAGCATTAAAGCTACTTGAAGATGAAGTGCCACACGGAATATATGTAGAAGTACAAAAATTAAAAAAGGGAAAAACAAGAGAGAATCTACCGATATTTAATATAGAAGCAACAATTTATTGTCAAAGAGCTTCTCACAAAGGTATAATAATTCGGAAAAAACGGAGGTAAATTAAAACAAATTGGAACATATGCAAGAGAAGACCTAGAAAAAATTATTCGGAGAAAAAGTGAATTTGAAAACCTGGGTAAAAGTTAGAAAAGATTGGCAAGATGAGGATAATATTGTAAAAAAGTATAAAATTGACAATTGAAATAAAGTATAAAAGCATCAATAAACAAGCAAACTAAACTTTAGAATAGAACTAAAAAATGGAGGAGATAGCTATATGTTGAGCAAAATGGCTTGGAATGCTTTTAAAAAGACAGGGAATATAAACACATTCTTAGAATTTATAGAGACAAAGAATTTAGAAGAAAACTTGATTGAGGAAAGAAATGGGAATAATAAAGACAAAAGCAATCATTTTAAGAGAAAGTAATATGGGAGACTTTGATAAAATGTTAACAATGCTAACCCCAGATTTGCGGGAAGATTTCATGCGCAGCAAAAGGCGCTAGAAAACCCAATAGCGCAATGCTTGCGGGTACGCAATTTCTGGGGTTTAGTGAGTATGTTTTATATAAGGGTAGTGGAGGAAGCTATAACATAAACTCGTGTGAACCAATTGAAGTATTTTACAATCTAAGAATAGACCTAGATAAATTACAATATGCAGCATACATAGCAAAAATAGTAGAAGATATTACAAATGAAAATGACAGTTCATATAATATCTTACAACTTGTATTAAACACTATTTATGCAATTTCTGAGACTGAAATGAATAAAGAACTAATAATTGCAATATTCAAAATAAGATTGTTATCACTAATTCGGATTTGTACCAAATGTTATCAACTGTACAAACTGTGGAGGAGTCGAAAATATTACGTATTTTAGTATCAAGGATAATGGAATAAAATGTGTAGAATGCTCAAAATTAGATAAAAGTGTAATTAGAATCCAAGAAGCAACATTATATGCAATTAGATATATTGTTATGGCAGAAGCAAAAAAAATTTTTTCCTTCAATGTACCTGAAACCTCCCTAGAAGAATTAAAGCTAATTGCTAAAGTATATCTTGAAGAAAAACTGGAAAAAACTTACAAATTCGAAAAAATAATTTGACAATTTAAATAATTCATAGTATAATCATGATATTGAAACAAGGAGGGGCAAGTTCTTATGATAAAAAACGAGCAAGCTTCACTGTCCGTAATGAGAATTGCAGCAATAACAATAATTGCAATATTTTTACTAAGCGTATGTGTACTAGCAGCAAGCTCGGACGTGAAAAATGTCAAGATTGTTC
>CARDEQ010000006.1:0-22540 GCA_948958005.1 uncultured Clostridia bacterium | reverse complement strand
GTTAATTCTACAAATAATTCTTCACTTACACCTTTCTTAAGCTTATATGAAAATATCCATGCAGTTTTATTCATATATAAATTCCTCCTTACAATTTACTATAAAACAATCATGCCCAAATGTAATTTTTTTGTAAATTCCTCAGCTTGCATAATATTTTTTAGCATTCAAAATATTATCAAATCAAAAAATACAAGGGAATACTTTTAAACTAATCACTTACTTCCACGACATCTATATTTTTATCATATTTTTGTACAATTTCTTTATACCTTTGATAAACGCTTTTATAGTTAGGTAAATACTTTGAAATTTCGCTATTACTAAAAGGTATTACTTTAAAATCTCTCCAAGTTGATTTATTATAATATGTAAAAATTAGTTCATTATCAATATTGTCTATGGAAATGTTGATATTGTCTCCTTTTATAGTTTTCGTAATTTCTAATGAACTCATTAAACCTACCATCTTATTGTAATTATCATTTTGGTATTGTGCTGATATAAAGTTTCCCAATGGATAGATGATACATTAGTAATCTATTCAAGTAATTGGCTGAATTACTTGGATAGATGATACATTAGTAATCTATTCAAGTAATTCAGCCAATTACTTGAATAGATTACTAATGTATCATCTATCCAAGTAATTGGCTGAATTACATGTGGGTGTGTACCTATTATTATGTCCACTCCTTGGTCTGCTAAAAATTCAGCCTCATCTTTTTGATAAGCCGTTGGTGTATGGGTATATTCTATGCCCCAATGCATAGAAACAATCAAAACATCTACCTTGTCCCTTATTTTTTGAATATCCTTTTTTACTTGCTCTTTATACAATTGATATTTTGTATCCCTTTTAGGATCATTTATACTTAAATCTGTTGGCCAAACATTTACTAAATATTCTTTTCCCTTTGGTACTGCAATACCATTTGTACCATATGTATAATTAAGCATTGTATAAGTAATTCCATTCTTTTCCATTATTTGTATCTCATTTTGAGTTTCAAAAGAATCATAGCTTCCAATAGCAAGTATATTTTTTTGTTTATCCCAGTATTTTCTTGAATTTATAACTGCTTTTTCCCCACTATCCATTGTATGATTTGTTGCAAGACTTACTAAATTAAAACCAGCATCTATCATAGCATCGCCTGCTTCATAAGGAGAGTTAAAGTTAGGATAATCTGATACGCCAATTTCAGCTCCTCCGTAAAATAGTTTCTTGATTATAATAAGCTAAATCATAATTTTTTACTTTTTCTTTTATATATTTTAGCATAGGTTTAAAATCATAGCCTGTACCACCTGCATTTTTGGCTGCGTCCTTGTAGACACTACTATGGATTAAATAATCACCAACCATAACAAGAGAAATGCTCGTTTTTTCTTCTTTTTCAACCTTTTCTATATTTTCAGTTATTGGGTTAGTTACGCTTATATTTGCATTTCTTTTGATGGATTTTGTAATAAATCCAATTCCTAGTAAAACTACTCCTATACTTAACACTATTAAAATTAATAACCCATATTTCAAAAATCTACTAGATAATTTCATTTTTTATTTCACTTTCTTAATATATATTATATAAATTTGATACTAATATTATTTTATACTCATTACAGTGATAAATATAGCTTTGTAATTTTTCTGATTGACAGAATTTAATATCTAATAAAATTATACTATTATTATTAATAAAAATCTATAAATTCTGTACAAAAATTTTAAAAGTTATATAGATGCTATAAATTATTTGCTATTATGAAGCTTATTAATAACAAATAATTAAATGATTTGTATCAAGACATTTTCCAGAGTGTTTAAGTAGCAAGGCTTATTAAATATATAAAAATTTCAAATGGATGTCAGAACTAAAGCTTCCGTAAATAAAATTGTAAATTTTATGTGAAAATGTTGAATTTATTTTAAACAAATGATAAGATTATTATGATTTTTTATAATAAGGAGGAACCCGTTTTGATTAAGGTAGAAAACGTTACTAAAAAATACGGCGGACATGTTGCAGTAAACAATATTAGCTTTACTGTAAATGATGGAGAAATCGTTGGATTTTTAGGGCCAAATGGAGCTGGTAAAACTACTACAATGAATATGATAACTGGATTTATAGAAACAAGTGATGGGAATATTGAAATTAATGGATTTGACGTGAGCAAAAAAGCGAAGAAAGCAAAAAGAGAGATTGGTTATATGCCAGAAACAACACCATTATATAGTGACCTAACTCCAAAGGAATTTATTAAATATATGGCAGAACTTAAAGGTGTTTCAAGCAAAACAAGAAGGGAAGAAGTGCAAAGAATTCTAAAAGAAGTTAATTTAGAAGATGTACAAAATAAGCTTATTAGAAATCTTTCAAGAGGATATAAACAACGTGTGAGCTTAGCTGGTGCACTTGTTGGAAATCCTAAAGTATTAATCCTCGATGAACCAACAGTAGGACTTGATCCAAAACAAGTTATACAAATCAGAAACCTAATAAAATCTCTAGGCAAAGACCATACAATCATTTTAAGCTCACATATATTATCAGAAGTAAGTCAAATTTGCGAAAAAGTTATAATTATAAATAAAGGCAATTTAGTTGCAATTGACACACCAGAGAATTTAGAAAATAAAGTGAAGGAAGAAAATTCATTGCTAGTCACAGTAGAAGATAAAAAGGAGAAGATAGAAGAAGTTACAAAAGGAATGAGAGATATCAAAACAATAAAATTAATTAAAAAACTTCCTGATGGGACAAAACAGTACAGCGTAATTTCAAAAGACAATAGAGATATAAGGAAAGATATATTTGAAACTTTTGCAAAAAATGAAATTACAATTTTTGAACTAAAAAAATCTGAAGCAACACTTGAAGATGCTTTTATAAATTTAATAGACAAAGAAAAGTCGACAGAAAAAAATGAAACTAAAAAAGGAGGGAAAAAATAATGTGGGCAATAATAAAAAAAGAAATTAAAACATATTTCTTCTCTCCATTAGGATATGTATTTATAGGAACCTTTTTATTCCTATCTAGCTTGTTTTTCTATATGTTTGTATGGGGAATGGGAAGTGTAGAATATTCAAATTTATTTTACTCAACTTCAGAACTTTTAACTTTTACAATTGCACTTCTTACAATGGGAATGTTTGCAGGAGAAAGAAAAAATGGAACAGAAACACTATTATTTACTTCATCAAGAAGCATAACAGGAATAGCTCTAGGGAAATTTTTAGCGGCATTAATCGTAATACTAATAACAGAAGCTGCTTCAATGGTTTATTATATAATTCTTTGCTCTTTTGCAGGAGGAATTACAAATGTACCAGAAACAATATCTGTGTTAATAGGTTTTATATTACTTGCAATGGCATACATCTCAATTGGAGGCTTCCTATCAAGCTTAACAGAAAATCAATTAATTGCAGGAACTGCAACAATAGTTTCATTACTTGCAACTTGGTTTTTACCAAACCTATGGGAGCCACTAAATAGATTATCTCCAATAAACTTATTCCAAAAATTCCCACAAGGGATGATATCAATATCAGATACAGTAGGGTTGCTTTCAATTATACTACTATTTACATTACTCACAATAACTGTATTACAAAGAAAAAAGAGTTTAAAGTAAAGAGGTGAAAAATAGTTTGAAAAGGTTTAGTAAAATAATAGATATATTAAAATCAAAATGGTTAAAAAATACTGGAAAAACAGTAATACTAATTGCCATAATTATAGCAATATTTTTAGGGATAAATATTCTTATAACAAATTTAGACCCTAAAGATATAGACTTGACAAAAGAAAAATTTTATAGCTTATCAGAAGAATCAAAAGAAAAAATAAGAGCAATACCAGAAGAGGACAAAATAAATATTTATATGTTTGACTATGAAGAACAAAATGGGATAGTAGAACTTATAAAGGAATATGAAAAAGTGAACAAAAATATTAAGGTAGAACTTGTTAGTGTTGAGGATAGACCTGATTTAGTATCAAAATATGGTGTTGATAGTGGGTATTATACAGTAATCATAGCAAATGGAGATAGACATAAATTTTTCACACAATATGATTTTGTTAGTTATGAATACAAACCAACAGGAGAAGTTGATGGTGTAGACATAACAGAACAAAGAATGACAAATGGAATTATAGCTGTTTCATCAATTGGAAAAAATGTACCTATATATGAGCTTTCAGGTCATGAGGAAAAGAGTATGAGTTCATACATGGCGTACTTTAAAGCATATTTAGAATTAGAAAACTATGAAGTAAAAACATTGGATTTAATGTCAGAACAAAAGGTACCAGAAGATTGTGCAGGATTAATAATTGCATCTCCTAAAAAGGATTTTATGGATGGGGAAGTAACAGCAATAAAAGAATACATTGAAAGAGGCGGAAATATTCTTTGGTTAAATGATCCATACGCAGCAACAGTCGAAACACCAAATATTAAAGCTGTACTTGATATGTATGGAGTAAATATTAGGCAAGACGGATTAGTTTTAGAACAAGATAGAAATAAAATGTCAGCTGGCATGCCAGATGTAATAATGCCAATAATAGAAAATACAGAAATAACATCAAAAATTGAGGCAAATCAAGTAATATTATTTTCTACTGGAAAACTAGAATTTTCTGAAAATTTAAGTGAATTAAATGTTACAAAAACAGATGTGCTTAGAACAAGTATACAATCTTTCTTTAGAACAAATTTACAAGAAGTCAGCTTCTCTCCAATAGAAGGAGAGAAGGAAGAAGCTAGTGTAGTAGCTGCTATATTAGAGAAGAAAATAGGAGAAGAAGAAGGCGAAAAAGCATCAAAACTTGTAATATTTGCAAATAATATGTTTGCAACTAATGAACCGATTTATACATCAACAGGAACAACAGCAGCAATTGGCTTCCGCCAGAATAAAGATATAGCTGTAAATTCAATACAATATATTGCTGAGATAAAAGATGCAATGACAATAAGAAAACTTATAGAGACAACAAATTATACAGCAACAGAAGCACAAGACCAACTTATCAAGGTTATAATATTTGGATTACCAGTAATTATAATTTTAGCAGGAATTATAGTTTGGCAATTGAGAAGAAGAAAGAAATAGAATAACTTAAGAAATCCCTCATATGAATTAATGAGGGATTTTTTTATGGGAATTTTAAGTACAGTTTTTGTAATAATTGGAGTAATAATAGGTGCAGGCTTTGCATCAGGCAAAGAAATTTATACTTTTTTCTTTGCTTACGGAAATAACGGAGTATTAGGAATGGGAATATCCATTTTTTTGCTAGGATATATTATTTATAAAACATTAAAAATAATAAAAAAATATAATATACAAAATTATAATGAATTCTTAGATATAATTATAGGAAATATAAAAATAAAGAACTTAAATTTTAGAATAATTTTAAATTTTATTATTAATGTATTTTTATTAATAACATTTTTCGTAATGTGTGCAGGATTTTCCGCATATTTTAAACAGGAATTTGGAATAAATGAATTAATTACAGGAGTTTTTGTATCAATTATTTGTTATATTTTCCTAAATAAAGATATAAAAGGTGTGGTTTTATTAAATTCAATATTAATTCCATTAATAATTATAATATTATGTGTCTTAGGGATGAAAGCTTTTGGAGTAAATCTTAAATTCGAAAATAATAATGATAATTTTTCATGGGTAATAAAATCAATATTATATGCAAGTTATAATTCTATTACATTAGTCTCAATACTAATACCAATGAAAAAATATATTAAAAATAAAAAAGACATATTAAAAATATCACTTTTTTGTATTTTAATAATAGGAGTACTATCAGGCATAATATTTCTATTATTATTTAGTATAAATGAGGATATATCAAAAATAGAATTACCAACAGTATATGCGGTAGGAAGCTTTGGCATAATTTATAAATATCTATATGGAATAATAATCTTAGGAGCTATTGCGACAACTGCAATATCATCAGCATATGCATTTTTAAATAATATAGCAAAAACAAAAGAAAATTATAAAAAATATAACAAAATAATTTGCATAATTGCAATTTTTATTTCACTTTTAGGCTTCTCAAATCTGGTAAATAACTTATATCCAGTCTTTGGCGCTTTAGGATTGCTTCAGCTAATTTTTGTGATAATTAGTAAGTAATTATTTTGCCTTTAAATATTGTAATAATTTTGAAAGTGTTATAAAATATAAAAAAAGATTAAATTAATCGGAGGACTAATGAAAATACTTAAATTCAAAGGAAAAATGTCACTCAAAAACAAATTACTAATAGGGCTTGGGGCATTTACTCGGAATTGCAATTCTTACAATCTTGCTTTTATATATACTAAATGAGCCAGCAAGAGAGTGGATTAATATATATATATTAAGAAAATCAGTAACAGAAGATGATATTGCAACAATAGAGCTTGATGTAGATAAAGCACAATCAATTTATGCTTATGACAGATATATAAGTATTTTAGAAAATGGTAAATTAAAACTATATAATAGTTATGCAAGTAAAGAAGCAGAATTTGATATTGCAATAAGCAATCCTATATACGCAAAAAACAATAATTATTTAGCAATAGCAGAAACAAATGGACAAAAAGTATATCTAATATCAGATTCAAAAATACTTTGGGAAAATAAGCTTGAAGGAAATATAAGTAAAGTAAATGTAAGCAAAGGCGGATATGTGTCAGTAGTTGTGACAGGTACAATGCACAAAAGTGTTATCATTACGTTTGACAAAAACGGGAACGAACTATTTAAAGCATTTAGAGCATTTTCTATTGCAATAGATACAGATATATCTGTTGATGGAAAATATTTAGCAATAGCAGAGATAAATACAAGTGGAGCACTAATCCAATCAAGCATAAATATTATAGATATAGAAAAAGCAATAAAAGGAGATGGCACAAATTCAACTGTATTTATACACAATGCAGCTTCTAATAAAATGTTAACAGATATAAAATATCAAGAAAAAGGACAACTTGTATGCATATATGATGATTCTATACATATGATATATGAAGAAAAGGATACAATACTCATAGAATTTAATACAAATACACATATTGCAGATATAAATTTAAGAAGTAATATAGTAAGAGCTGATGAAATATCAACAGGACCGTTTAGCTCAAAAACAGAAGTAATATTAAAAAATATAATAACAAATTCAGAAACAACTTATAGTATAGAGAGCTCCATTAAAGAAATAGTATGTTATAACAACATTCTTGCTATAAATCTTGGAACAGAAATACATCTAATAAATCTTAATGGTTGGTTAGAGAAAAAATATATGTCATATCAGGAAGCAAAACAGATTGTGCTTGGAAATACAGTGGCAGGAATTGTTTATCGAGATAGAATAAAATTATTGACTTTCTAAAATTTAAGGAGGTAAAATGTTTGCAGATTTAATTTTAATTATATTAATGGCACTTTGTATATTTTTAGGATATAAAAGAGGACTTATAAAAGTTGCTGTTAGGCTATTAGGCTTTTTTGCAGCACTTATAGTTGCATTAATTTTATACACACCAATTTCAAATTACATAATAGAAAATACCGAGGTAGTACCAAATTTGAAAAATACAATAGAAACCAAATTATATACCAAAGAGGAAACTAAACAAGATGTAGAAAATGCAAATATAGTAAATAATGTAGGTAAATATATAGAAAACTATACAGAAGGAATAAAAGAGAATACAGTAAGTTTTGCAGCACAAGAAATAGCAGTAGCAATTGTAAGAATATTAACTTGGATAGGGTTATTTGTTGGAACAAGACTTTTAATGTTATTTATAAAGCTATTTACAGATGCAATAGCTGAAATTCCTGTAATTAAACAATTCAATAAAGCAGGAGGCACAATATATGGTATATTAGAAGGATTAGTAATTGCATATGCATTCTTTGCAATAGTTAGTATGGCTAAACCAATGATTGGAGAAAATACAATTTCAAAAGAGATAGATAATTCATTTTTATGTAAGGCAATGTATGAAAACAATTTAATTTTAAAGATAATATTATAATATGGAGAGCTTAGCTAGGAGGTTTATTGCTAAGACCTCCATATTTTAAATAAATTTTTCACTATTTCACTTTTCTTCTAAATCTAGTATATTTATTACGCCTCCATAACAATACAAGTATTATTGCAACACTAGCTAGCACTACGGATATAATGCTTAAAATTAATTTCGTAGAATTTGAATTTAATATAGAGCCTTTTGCCTCCTGACCTTCTAATTGGGTATTTTGTGTATATGACTCTAAGAAAGGAGAGCCTTCTTGAACATTTTTTATGCCTCCCTCTTGCAAATTTTGATAATGTATAGTATAATTATCAAAAGCAAAATTGAATAAAGTTTTACAATCTATAAACTTTTCTCTAAGTCCATTACTAAATCTCCCACCTTTTAAACAAATTGCAATAAATTCAATCCCATCTTTTTTACTTGACGCAACTAAACAATCACCAGCTTGGTCAGTAAAACCTGTTTTTATGCCAGTTGCATATTGATAATAGTAATTATTTTCAGTGCTTACTAGTAAAAGGTTTGAATTATAGAAAGTACGGTCTTCAACAGGATGCAAGTTTGTTCTTGGAATAGTATATTTAGGTGTTCCAACAATTTCCATAAATTTTTTATTGTTCATGACATATCTAGAAAGAATGGATAAATCATAAGCCGTAGTATATAAATTTTTATCGTGAACTCCACTAGGATTTGTAAAATGTGTATTATTCATACCTAAAGATATAGCCTTTTTATTCATTAGCTCTGCAAAATTAGATATAGAACCAGAGGTATGCTCTGCAAGCAAATTTGCAACATCATTTGCTGATGGTATCATTAAAATATATAACAAATCCTCTATTCTAAGCTTTTCACCGAACCTGCAAACCAGAAAGCGAATAAGTTGCAGGAACACTCGAAATAGAGCTTGCGGAAACTTCAACTACTTCATTCAAATAACAATTTTCAAGTACTAGTATGGCTGTCATTATTTTAGTTGTACTTGCAGGATACATTTTTTCATATGCATTTTTTTCATAAAGAATATCACCAGTATTTCTTTCAAGTAATAATAAACAATTTGCATGAAGTTCTAAATTATCCGTATTAACATTTGCATTTACCATATTATATGGAGTGAGAATTAGACAAAATAAAATTAAAAATAAAACAAAATTCTTAAAATAATTTCTCATAATAAAATAATATATCATAAGTTAAAATAGATTTCAATATAAAAATTAAAGAAAGGAAGGGTGTTTTAATATGAACATGTTAAATCAAAAGCAAAAAATATTATTAATAGTGCGGAGGAGTTATAATAGCTATAATTCTTATATTTTATTACATAAATAGCACAAAAGAAATATATGGGTATGAAGAAGTTATAAACAATATCGAAGAAATAGATGAGAAAAAAGAAGAAGTCATAGAAAATAATATAATAATTCATATAACAGGAGCAGTAATAAATGAGGGGATTGTATCTGTAAAAGAGACTGCAAGAATAAATGATGCAATAGAAGCGGCAGGAGGACTTAGGGAGGATGCAGATATTAGCAATGTTAATCTTGCATATGTTATAGAAGATGGGCAAAAAATCTATATACCATCAAATCAAGATAAAAAAGAAAATACAGCTGAAAGTGAAATAGTTATAGAAGACGCAGGAGATAAGGTATTAGAAAATGAGCAAGCAGAGAAAAAAACAGACTTAGTAAATATAAATAAGGCAAGCCAAAAAGAACTAGAAGAACTTTCAGGCATTCGGTACCTCAACAGCACAAAAAATAATTACATATAGACAAGAGCATGGAAAATTTAAGACAATTGAGGACATAAAAAATGTTTCAGGAATAGGTGAAGCAAAATATGAAAGCATAAAAAAATATATATGTATTTAAAATATGAAAATACTTTATAAAAAATATATATTAATATGTTAAAAAATAAAAGCAGCAAAAAATGAGGAACTAAATTAAAGTTACTCATTTTACAAAAAAATATTATAAAGCTTTTACAACATCTATAACCTCCTCAATTATTGAATTTGGAGTTGAAGCACCAGCTATAATGGCACACTTCTTAAAATCTTTAACAAAATTTAGGTCTAAATCATCTTTAGTTTGAATATGTAAAACGTTTTTGCAATTTTGTGAAGATACCTCATATAATTTCTTAGTATTAGAACTATTCTTACCACCAATAATAATAACTAAATCTACATTTGAAGAAAGCTTAGAGGCCTCTAATTGTCTTAAATTGGTAGCGTTGCAAATACTTTTTTCAATATGAATATTAAAGCTATTATCTAAGCTATTTAAAATTTGTTTTACAAGGGCTTCAAATAAGTTTATACTAAAAGTAGTTTGAGATATAATTAATACATTCTTTAAATTAGCTTCAAGAAGAGAAGAAATAGCCTGAGATATATCACAAACATTCTCAATTAAATATGAATGCTTACCACAAAAACTATAAGTACCAATAGTTTCAGGATGGTCTTTAACACCAAACAAGAAAATAAAATAACCATCATTAATAAATTTTTGTACTTGCTCATGAATCCTTAAAACATTGGGACAAGTGAAATCTAAAACTTCAATACTATGCATTTTTGCATAATCATAAACCTCCTTAGTAGTACCATGAGCACGAATAACAACTTTATTCTTAGCTTCTGTAATAGAATTTATAATTCTAAGCCCCTTACTTTCAAGCTCTGCAACTACCTGCTTATTATGAATAATTTCTCCTAAACAATCAATTCCATTAGAAGTAATAGAAAGCTCTTTCTCTACTTTTTCAAGGGTATTCTTAACTCCAGCACAAAAACCATTATATTTTCCAATTAAAACCTCCATAAAACCTCCATAAATAAAACTATTTTTAATAAATAATATAAAATTTAATCTTAACTAACTTTATTATGCAATAAAATTAGTTAATAATCAATAACTTATTAGAAAAAATATTAAATACAAGAGACATAACTTACGGAAACACATAAGAAAAATACCTATTACAAAAAAATTAAAAAATAAAGCATTTAACAATATTAGGAAAAGTTTAATAAAAATATACACATAATTGATTGCTTTTATTAAATAAAAATAGTATAATATAATAACATAAGATTTCACAAAGGAGGATATGCATATGGAGGGGAACAAAAAGGGAGAAAATGACGACAAAGTAAAAATCTATGATAAAGACATGTACATAAGTCAGGAAAAATTAAGAACAATAGCAATTATCATTGTAATATTTGTAATAGGCTTCATAACAGGATATTTTACAAGCAATATTTTAAACTCAGAAGACCTGCAGATAATTAATGAAGGAAATTCAAGTTATAGTGAAAATAAAAATTAAATAGTAATAAACTTTGAAAAATCTAATAAATATGATATAATAGAACGGTGGCGCATTATCCTAGTCATTACTGATTATTGCGAGGGTGGGGCTAAAAATCCACTAAAAGGCATACCTGTGAAGTTTCTTGTTCGTGCGCGAACGTGCCAAGTTTGTGTGTGAGTAGGGAGTAAAGGAATTAGGGATATATAGAGTGGCATTTATATACTTCCCCTGATTTCGCGGAGGCTTGATTTATATTCTATTAATTAAGTAAAACCTATGTTGAGTGCCAAGACACAAAAGACATAGCGTAGCCTGTCTTGAGTGAATGCTTCGGGATTAATGATTTGAACTTTTTAAGTTTTGGCCAAAATTTAAGAGTTCTACATATGTTGTTATGAAATTACATTTGCAAAAGAGACTAGCAATAATTCAAGTGGGTCAAGGAAAACTTCTAGGATGTTTGCTTTGTTTGAAAAGCATGGAAGTCTAAGGATTAAGGTACGGATTTAAGTGGCGATCTGGTGGCTCAAATATTTTAATATTTGGCTATTCCCTTTAAATGGAAACAGCTATTTGCAGTAATGCATAGTAGGGAATAGAGAAATTCAACTAGACCTAAACCGTAAAATTTACTTAGACTTTTGCCACCAATGTATTAAAAAAGGAGAAAAATGAAAGACAACGACCAAAAACCAAAAAAAGATAAAAAGAATAATAGTCATTTAAAATGGATTATAGAGGTGTTTATTATAACATTTATATCATCCATTTGTTTTTCTTATATATCAACTAATGGAGTGTCAAAATTAAGTATAATACCAGCAATAATAATATTAGTTGCTGTAATATTTGCAGGTATATTTTTTGATATAGTAGGAGTTGCAGTAACTGTTGCAAATGAAGAAGAATTTCACGCGAAAGCAACAAAGAGAGCCAAAGGAGCCAAAATGTCTCTAAAACTAATCAAAAATGCAACAAGAGTTGCAAATGTGTGTGCAGATGTAATACGGAGATATATGCCGGAGTTTTAAGTGGAGCAATAAGTGCAATGATATCAGCCAAATTATCTAGTATGTGGGGAGTAACAGATAATTTGCAATTTATAGTAAGTGCAATAGTTGCAGCACTTACAGTAGGTGGAAAAGCCATAGGAAAAGAAATAGCAAATAGGAATTCTACTGCAATAGTCTATGGATTTGGAAGAATTTTAAGCAAAATAAAGAATGAAAATAAATAATGGGGGAGCAAAGCGAATGTGTGGAATAGTAGGATTTTATAGTGAGGAAAAAAATAAAGAAAATATAATAAAAAAAATGGCAGATAAGATAAAACATAGGGGACCAGATGGAGAAGGATATTATATAGACGAAAAAGTTGCCTTAGGACATAGAAGATTATCGATAATAGACCTAGACCGGACGGAAGCCAGCCAATGTACACAGAGGACAAAAAGTTAGTAATCGTATTCAATGGAGAAATATATAATTATAAAGAATTAAAAGAAGAATTGAAAAATTATGAATTTCAGACAAACTCTGATACAGAGGTGCTTTTGTATGGTTATAGAGAATGGGGAGAGGAACTTCCAAAAAAATTAAGAGGGATGTTCGCATTTGCAATTTGGGATAAGGAAAATGACAATCTATTTTTAGCACGAGACCATTTTGGAATAAAACCATTATATTACTATACAAAAAAATCCTGCAATGGAGAAGTAGCATTTGCGTCTGAAATAAAAGCTTTTTTAGAATATCCAGAATTTGAAAAGAAAATAAATAAAAAACTTATTGGACCATATTTATCATTTAGCTTCACTCCAACTAATGAAACTCTGTTCTCAGGAGTATATAGGCTTTTGCCAGGGACGAGCATGACTGTTAAAGAAGGAAAGATAGATATAAAAACATATTATGACATAGAATTTGCAGAAAAGGAGCAAAACTTTGAAGAATTAGTAAATGACATAAGTAAGACAATGAAAGACTCTATAAAACATCATATGCTTGCAGATGTAGAGGTGGGCTCATTTTTATCCTCAGGTATAGACTCTTCATACATGGTGTCACTTGCAAAACCAGATAAGACATATACTGTTGGATATGATGATCCTAGATATAATGAAATAGAATATGCAAAGGACCTAGCAAATCAGTTAGGAATAACAAACATCAGCAAAAAAATTACAAAAGAGGAATGGTTAGAAGCAATACCAAACTTTCTATACCATATGGACGAGCCATCATCAGATCCATCAGCAATATCATTATACTTTGTTGCAAAACTTGCAAGTGAGGATGTAAAAGTAGTGCTTTCAGGAGAAGGAGCAGACGAGTTCTTTGGAGGATATAACTATTATAGAGAAGAAGTAGATTTTAGATTTTATAACAAAATTCCATATTTCATTAGGCATTTTATATCAATATGCCTTTCAGCATTTCCAGAATTTAGGGGACGCAATTTCTTAGTACGTAGAGGAACAAAGCTAGAGGACGAATATGTAGGGGTAAACAAAATATTCAGTGAAAAAGAAAGAAAAAAAGTTTTAAGTTTTGAGGATACAATAAAAAATAAAGATATAACAAAGCCACTTTTTGAAAAATGTCAAAATGGTAGTAATATAGTAAAAATGCAAATGATAGATATAAGAAATTGGCTATTAAATGATATTTTACTCAAATGTGATAGAATGACAATGGCAAGCTCAATTGAAGGAAGAACACCATTTACAGATAAAGAAGTATTTAATTTAGCACGAACAATACAAATGGATTATAAAGTTACAAAAGATAATACAAAAGTAGCCCTAAGAGAAGCAGCAAAAAAAGACATTCCCAATGAAGCATATAAAAAGAAAAAATTAGGATTTCCAGTACCAATTCGTGAATGGATGAAGGAAGAAGAATTCTACAATGAAATCAAAAGAGCGTTTAAAGAAGACTATGTAAAGGAATTCTTCAATCAAGAATATATACTAAATTTACTAGAAGAACATAAAACAGGTAAAAAAGATAATTACAAAAAAGTATGGATACTATACAGCTTTATCAAATGGTATGAGATTTTCTTTTTAAACAAAGGAATAGAAATAAAGGGGGAATAAAATGTTAAAACTAAAGAATGTATCAAAATTCTATTACAACAAAGGGATGATAGCATCAGGATTTACAAAAATAAATATAGAATTTAAAATGGGTGAATTTATAGTAATTACAGGAGAATCAGGAAGCGGGAAAAGTACATTATTAAATGTAATATCAGGACTAGATAGCTATGAAGAAGGAGAAATGTACATAAATGAAAAAGAGACTAGTCATTATACTGAAAAGGAATTTGAAGAATATAGAAGAAGATATATAGCAAACATTTTTCAAAACTTCAATTTAATAAACAGTTACACAGTCTATCAGAACATAGAACTGGGACTACTGTTAAATGGATATAAGAAAAAAGAAATAAAAGAAAAAGTCCTAGATATGATAGAACAAATAGGACTTACAAAGTTCAAAAATACTAAAGTTTCTAAATTATCAGGAGGGCAAAAACAAAGAGTAGCTATTCGGAAGAGCAATGGTAAAAGAAACGCCAATAATAGTTGCGGATGAGCCAACAGGAAATTTAGATGAGGCTTCTGCAAAAGATGTATTTCAAATTTTAAAAAAAGTTGCTAAGGATAAATTAGTAATCTTAGTAACACATAATATAGAGCAAGTAGAAGAATATGCAAGCAGAATAGTAAAAATGCATGATGGTAGGATTATAGAAAATATTGAAATCAAAAAAATTCAAGAAACTCCAAAACCAATAGAAAAGAAAGAAAATAAAATAAGGCTAACTAGCAAATATAGACTGGGAATTAGAAACACTTTTAATATATTAACAAAATTCCTACTATTATTTGCTGTATTTTTATTTATAACCTCAGCACTATTTGCAGAATATGCGGGCTTTATGCAAACAGAAAAAGAGCTTGCAGGTAGTGGGAATAGCCCAGGATTTAGAGATTTGTCAGAAAATAGAATTCTCATGAAAAAAAGTGATAAAACATATTTTACAGATGAAGATTATAATAAAATAAAGAAGCTAGAAAACACAGATTATATAATTAAAGACGATATATTTTTAGACACAACAATTACGCTTTACAAAGACAATATGCATATAAGTGGGGATATGAAGGATATAGAAAAGCTAAGTGAAAGCTTAGATTTAGGAAGAATGCCAGAAAACAAAAATGAAATAGTAATAAACATAAATAAAGAAAATTTTTACATAACAAATAGATTAAATGATTTATTAACTAAAGAGTTTGAAATAACAGGAACTAAAAAAGGAGAAGAGATAGAGACTGTAAATATTGTAGGAATAAAATATAAAGAAAAAAACGATTATAACACAACTCTTTATGCAAAACCAGAGTTAATGTCAGATTTAAGAGCAATGGTAAATTATTTAAATGGAAAAGGAGCAACAACAACAAAGGTAATTTTGAACAATCAATATAATACATATTGTATTGTGATACCAAGTAGTAAAGTTGAAAAGGGGACAGCAATAATTGCAGATGACTTAAAATATAATTTTCCAAATGGAAATATAAGAAATAAAGAAGCCAAAATAGAAGTAGAAACTATTTATTATAAAGATGAAATAAACTTAAAAATATCTAAAACTTATACAAAGGCAAATTTCAAAAAATTAACAGGATATGATAATTATGACAGTTATAGAACAGCAATTTTTGCAAATCCAGAAGACTATAATTCACTATATGATAAGCCACCATATCAATCAAGTTTATTTATAAAAGATGTAAAAAATATAGACAAAACAATGCAAGAACTTGAAGGCTTAGGGATAAAGGCAAAAAAGGTAACAGATTATAAAGTAAATCATGACCAAATGGGAGTTCAAGTTTTAAAAATAGTAAAAGTAATAGTTACAGCAATGCTGATATTTGTACTATTCTTTATTTCGTACTTTGTAATTAGAATAATAATAAAATCAAGAAATGTATATTACACAACATTAAGAATGTTAGGTGCAACATATAAGAGCATAAAAAGAATACTAGATATAGAGCTATTTATAGATTCAAGCCTAGCATACGCATTTGTAGTAGGTTTTATTAGCCTCGTAAAAGTAAATATAATACACCTTCAATATGTTTTAAATTTATCAAAATTCATAGGAATTAGAGAATATATATTAATATATGTAATAATAGCCTTAATGTCAAGAATAATATCAAGAAGATTTTCAAGAAAAATCTTCAAAGAAACAGCTATAAAGACATATAATGAGGAGGTGTAGATATATGGTAAAATTAGAAAATGTCAATAAATATTTTAATAAAAATAAGAGAAACAAAATCCATATTATAAATAACACCTCACTGGAATTTGAGAAAACAGGGTTAGTTGCAATACTTCGGAGAATCAGGAAGTGGGAAGACTACACTTTTAAACGCAATAGGCGGATTAGATAAAGTGAACAAAGGAAAAATATTTATAAACGGAAAAAGGTTAACAAAATTTACAGTAGATAAAATCAGGAATTTAAATATAGGATATATATTTCAAGACTATAAGTTAATAGATAATTTATCAGTATATGAAAATGTCTCAATAGCACTAAAAATGATAGGAATAAAAGATAAACAAGAAATAAAAAAAAGAGTAGAATATGTGCTGGAAAGTGTAAACATGTATAGATATAGGAATAGGCCAGTAAATATGCTATCAGGAGGAGAAAGACAAAGAATAGCAATAGCAAGAGCAATTGTAAAAAATCCTAATATAGTAATTGCAGATGAACCAACACGGCAATCTAGATAGTAAAAATTCACTAGAAATAATGAATATAATAAAAGCAATATCAAAAGAAGAGTTAGTAATATTAGTCACACATGAAACAAATTTAGCAAACTTTTACGCATCAAGAATAATAGAGATAAAAAATGGAAAAATTGAAAGGGACTATAAGAATGAAAAAATTGAAGTATTAGACTATAAATTAGAAAATAAAATATATTTAAAAGACTTCAAAAATATAGAAAAGATTGAAAAAGACAATGTAGATTTAGAGATATATTCAGATAATACAGAAAAAACAGACATACAAATAATCATAAAGGAGGGAAGCATATACATAAAAGCAAAAGAAAAAGTAGAAGTAATTGACGAAAACTCTGGTATAGAACTTATAAACGAGCACTATCAAAAAATAGATAAAAGTATTTATAAAGAGCATCAATTTGACTTAAATAAGCTAAAAAATGAAAAATATAAACTAAGATACAGTTCAATATCAGGAATACTAAAATCAATACTAAATGGAGTAAAAAAAGTTATAAATTACTCAATATTAAAAAAGCTTTTACTGGCTCGGCTTCTTTGCATCAAGTATGTTTATTGTATACGGAGTAAGTAATATTTTAGGAATAACTAAAGTAGAGGATACAGACTTTATAACAAAAAATAAAAATTATCTGCAAATAGAACTAACAAAAATAAGTGTAGAAGATTTCTTAAAATATGAAAATCTAGATTGTGTAAACTATATTCTTCCAGGAGATAGTAATATAGTATTCAAAATGAAATTTGATGAATACTATCAAACCTCAGGATATACCCTAGAATTTTCAGGCTCACTTACAAGTTTGGATACCATAACAGAACAAGAAATAACAGAAGGAAGAATGCCAGAAAACGAATACGAAGTAGTAATAGATAAAATGGTAATGAAAGAGGTGTCAGAAAATAATATAAGTGGATATATGGGGATAAAAACTGAGAAAGACCTACTTTATAAAAAACTATATATTGATAACATGAAGGAATTTAAGATAGTAGGCTTCACGGACAAAAAAAGTCCATCAATATATGCAAATAAAAAAATATTGATAAACTTACTTAATAATTCAAAAACAAGTGGAAATGGATTTGGAATGTACATACCATGGGAGGAAGAACAAAAAGGAGAAAAGGTATTAGATTATAATTTGTATTTAGATGATATAACAATAACAAAAGGCAGATTTCCAGAGGCAGATTATGAAGTAATAGTAAACAAATCAAAATCAGGAGAGATGAAATTAAATAAAACAATAAAACAAACTGTAAATGGAAAAGCACTAAAAGTTGTACGGATACTATGAAAGCAAGGACAATAGGAACGATTACTTAGTAAATAATAATACAGTAAAATATAGTATAATAAATAATCAAACTGGTGCAATGATATATCCCAATAATACATTAGTAGCAATGAATAAATTTAAAAATGAATATAATCAAAACATAGTAAATAGATATGAAGCAGATAGAAATACTTATATAAATAACCAGAAGGATAGAGTAACAGGAGGAGTTATATTTGCAGGAATAATACTTGCAATATCTTTAATTGAAATATATTTAATAATGAGGTCATCTTTTTTATCAAGAATAAAAGAAATAGGCGTGTTAAGGGCAGTAGGAGTAAAAAAACAAGATATATACAAAATGTTTGTAGGAGAAATACTCGCAATAACTACACTCTCAGGTGTACCAGGAGCAGTACTAATGACATATATATTAGAAACACTCTCAAAAGTACCATATATGTCAAGAATGTTTGAAATAAATCTGCAAACAGTATTAATTAGTATTACTATTGCATATGTATGCAACATAGTATTTGGATTAATGCCACTATTTAATATATTAAGAAAGACACCAGCTAAAATATTAGCAAGACATGACATATAATAAAAATATAAATTAAAACAGGAATATTTTACAAAAATCAAGCATATAATATTAAAAAGAGGTCCAAAATAGATAAAAAACAATAAAAAGTGTTGACAACACCTATTTTTGGGAGTATAATTAAATATGCTTGAATATATCGCGGGGTGGAGCAGTTGGCAGCTCGTTGGGCTCATAACCCAAAGGTCGTAAGTTCGAGTCTTACCCCCGCAACCATAATAAGAGTCTAATAATAGGCTCTGTTTTTTTATAACGGTTCAGTGTCATGTATTCTAGTAAAGTTTTTCAATAGCTACTAAGCAGCCCGTTGCTACAAAATAATCTATGTATTATAAAGAAAAACAAGCAAATCAATATAAAAAATGATAGTTAATAGATATTAGTTTAAATTTACAATACATCAGTATAGTAGTATTATCAAATGTTTTTTTAATCACATATATAAAAAATTAAAAAAATTTTTGTACTTTCTTTGCCTTTTAATTTACAGCATATATATTATTTGATATACTTACATTCGTTGTTTTATAAATAAAAAAAACTAAAGAAAAGAGGTGCTAAGCGGTGGAGACTTTTGTAGGAGAAGTCATTGGAAATATACATATAATTGTTTACCAGCTTGATAATGAATTGAAAGTATTTGATATTCAATCAGAAGATGAGAAGGTTTTACCTATTATTGATGTTATAGAAGACACACTAGCTAAGTATTAAGAGATATGCTCCTCAATAAAAGTGGGGAGTTTTAATTTGCAAACAAAAGAAAAAGCTATATATCTCTGATAATCTATCAAAGGAATAGCCTTTAATTTTGGTGAATTATTGCAGAGACCCCAAACGGAATTGTTAAGACTAAAATAAATATCAATCATTTGGTGAGAAGGTTGTGACTTTCTAACACCGAAATAAAATTTATATATATATATTATAACATATTTTTTGACAATTTACTAGAAGTTTAATTTGGTCTTTTTATATCTTTTGGTACAATTTTTGACCTCAGCTTTACAAAACAAGCACTATTTGATATATATGAATGTATGACTTAAGCTAAAGGAGAAAAAGATGAGTATAAAAGTAAGTTTTTATGCACCAATAAAAAACGGAGGAGAACCGATATATCAAATAGACGCAGGAGAAATATGTAGTGAATTCATATCAAGATACTTTCAAAAAATAGAAGACCGGAATATACAAAACTAAAATAAATAAAATGATAGAAGATAGTAAAAGAAATTTTGAATTTAAAGTATTCAAGGAATGTAAAATAGTAAGAGAAAACTTATTAGATAAATATAATGAGTTAAACAAAGAATATAATCCAAAATTAGAAATATATGCAAACTTACATATATAGTAAAAACTAAAAAAATATCAATAAAGTTCACAAATTTTTCTTATTCCTTCAGAATTAATAGAAAAACTGATAAAAAGAAGAAATTTTCTAATTATCAGTTTTTATTATATAATCATTTTCATTTATCTTTTAAAGATCTAAGCCTTTTAAAAATTTTATGAAGGGCTCTTTAAGCTCAGGTCTATTTAATGTTTCGTCAACTGCTGCCATTACAAATCCAAGCTTATCTCCTGAATCAAATCTTTTGCTTTTATAATCATATGCATATACACCCTCTTTAGTATTAACCATTGCATTATATGCATCTGTAACTTGTATTTCTCCACCTTTTCCTGGCTTTGTATTCTCTAAATAAGAGAATATTTCAGGCATTAAAACATGCCTATCTGAAATAGCTAAGTTTGATTTTGTTTCCTCTATTTGAGGCTTTTCTTGTAGTTTTTCAGCCTTATAAAAGCCCTCGGCAATCTGAACACCAGAAACATTACCATACTTAGGTACATCCTTCCAATCTACTTTTTCAACACCTATTACAGAACCACCACATTGCTCATGCTTTTCAATAATTTCTTTTAAACAAGGTTTTTCTCCATGGAACACAACATCTCCATAAAGAATTGCAAAGGGCTCATTTCCGATAATATCTTTTGCCTGATAAATAGCATGCCCTAATCCTTTGGCTCCGCCCTCCTGCTCTATAAAGTGTAGCTTAGCACCATGAGCTAAATTTGTAACCTGAGGTATAAACTTTTCTTTATCTCTCTCAATTAAAAAGTTTGTTAACTCTTCATCTTGTGTAAAGTAATCTTGTATTACATCTTTTTTTCTTCCTATAACCATTACAATTTCTTCAATACCAGATTGGACTGCTTCATCTACTATGTATTGGATAATTGGCTTATCTAATATAGTAAGCATGCATTTTGGAACAGCCTTACATGCAGGTAAAAATCTTGTTGCGAATCCTGCTATTGGTATAACTGCTTTTCTTACACTCATCGCGGTTTTCCTCCTTATATTAGGCAAAAGCCTTATAATATCATTATTTTATAATATTTGGTAATTTAAGTCAATAGTTTTGTTTACATAAATAAAGTTCTTAATATTTAATTAAGAACTTTACTAAATTATCTTGAATAATTTATTTGAAAGTGATAAAATTCTTTTATGATAATAATAAAGGAGGAAGAAAATGGAAGGACAAAATGGAAAAAATCTAATATAGCATTATATGTAATTATAGCTGTTGTAGTTGTTGCTGTAATAGCAGTTGTTGCTTTCTTTGCATTAGGTAATGATATAAGAAAAGAGACAATTACAGCTGAGAATTATACAGAAATGCTAGATAAGCTAGATAAAAAACTAGCAGGACAAGACGATTTGTATTACTTAAGTTATTCTGTAATGTATCATATTATGCAAGATGGAATGACAGCTTCTGAAGAAGACCCAAATGCAATGTATGTTAACATTTATGGAAAAACAGTTCAAGAGCTTATTGATGATGGTAAGAAATTAATGGAACAAAACGGAATGTCATTAGACCAAGTTAAACAAACATTAGATCAATTAAGCAAACAAGCTGGTAATTAACATATATTAAAAAATAATGTGTCCAGAGTAAAATCATGGATACATTATTTTTTGATACTTGATTTTTTTGCAAAAATGTATTATTATATATTAAAGTAATAATAAAATGTGCTTATAGCTCAGCAGGATAGAGCGGTCGCCTCCTAAGCGACAGGCCGCTGGTTCGAATCCAGTTCGGGGTGCCAAAACGCCGGATATAGCGAAATATCCGGCGTTTTTATAACTTTTTTTCAGGTAATCGTGCCTACAAACTCATTCCTCTTTTTATTCATTCGCTCTGAATACTTTGCCTACAAATTCTCGGCGTTTTTGGGCTGAAAATCGCCGTTTTGCCTACACTTGCCTACATTCACCCACTTTTAGCCCTTCATTTTCGCTCCCCGTTGGCCTCTTTCAG